>JBBALS010000423.1:0-2107 GCA_040402915.1 Flavobacteriales bacterium | reverse complement strand
GGGCAATTGTCAATGATGTCTTTACGAACAAGCGTTGCACTTCGAACTAAAAGCACATCAAAATTACCAGAGTTTAGAGTTTCCGCTAAGTGCTCTTGAGCTACTTTATTTGTTTCGACAAAAAATCCAGCTTCTTCAAGAAGTGCTTTGCCTAATTTATCAATGCCATCGTTGGCTAAAATTCGTTTTGAGTTCATCGATTTACCCATTATGTTGTTCGAACGATTTCATTACATCAACCAAAACTTGAACAGTTTCTAGGTCCATTGCATTGTACATGGATGCTCTAAAACCACCCACCGAACGGTGTCCGTCTAAGCCACTAATATTGGCTTGTTTCAATAATGATTTAAATGCTGCTTCTTTTTCTGGTGATGTTAAAACGAAATTCGCATTCATCCATGAACGGTCATCTAAATCAACCGTTCCAACAAATTGTGAATTACGATCTAACTCCGAATAAAACAAATTTGCTTTCGCACGATTCCGATTTTCGGCCCATTCAACACCACCATTTTTATCGAGCCAATCGAGTGTTAACATCGAAACATACACCGCAAAAACAGGAGGCGTATTAAACATCGATTCACCTTCAATATGAATGGCATAGTTGAGCATGGAAGGTAACGTGCGTTTTATCTTTTGAAGCAACTCTTTTTTAAGAATTACCATGGTGGCTCCAGCAGGTCCCATGTTTTTTTGAACGCCTGCATAAATCAAATCGAATTTTGTCGCATTAAAACGATGAGAAAAAATATCGGACGACATATCGCAAAACAATGGCACGGGGCTTTTTGGGAAAGTCCGCATTTGCGTACCATAAATTGTGTTATTTGATGTAATATGGAAATAATCGGCATCCGTTGGAATGCTGTATTCTTTGGGGATGAATGAGAAGTTTCGTTCTTCGGACGATGCTACAACTTCTGTATTACCATACAATTTGGCTTCTTTAATTGCCTTTGAAGCCCAAACACCTGTATTCAAATAGGCCGCTTTGGTGTTGAGGAAATTAGCTGGCACCATGGAGAATTGCAGACTTGCTCCACCTTGAAGAAAAATAATCGAATAATCATCACCAATTTCCAAAAGGCTTTTCACAAGACTTACAGCACGATCAAAAACAGCAATGACGTCTTTTCCCCGATGTGAGACTTCGAGCAATGATAATCCTGAGTTATTAAAATCCAAACATGCTGCTGATGCTTGTTGAAGAACTTCCTTGGGAAGAATGCCAGGACCGGCACTGAAATTATGCATTTTCATTTTCCGATATATTTGGCATCAAAGTTAGAAAATCACACGATTTGACAGCGCCTAACGGAAACGAAAACGCCCCTGATTTTCAGAGGCGTTTAAAATTAAAACAAAAGGTTATTTTATTTTTGAATGCATTTCAGCAATTTCATGTCCTTCGGAATCAAAATTACTTGCTTTAACAATCTTTTTTGAATCGTAAGTGATCTTGTAACGAAGAGCTCCGAGTTCATCGAAAATTTTCCATTCGCCTATTTTCTGACCTTCTTTATAAAAAGCTTCCGCGGTTTTAAAACCCGCTTCATTAAACGTAAACCATGTTCCATCTAATTTTCCATCCAAGAAACCTCCTGTTTCCATAAGCTTTCCAGATTGATAGTAGTTTGAAAATGAGTACGTTTGAGTAGATGTATACTCATAACGGCTCTTGATATCTCCGTTATCAAAAAACGTCGACAACTCCCTGTTTTGTCCGCTAGCAGAAATTGAAATCATCACTAACATGATTAATTGCACAATTTTCATCTTTATAATTTTTAGGGGTTATGTTAAAATCAAGAAACAAATATACGTTTTATTTATATTTAGATAACATTAATTTAACATTGAGTATTGTACAAAGCTAATTATTTGCATTATTCACCTGCATTTTCGATGTTTTACGAATTTGGTAGACTTTTTTCAATTCTGTAAATTTTCTTCAATGTTAAGTTTATGTTATGCGCGTACAATTCGTTAAGAATTTAATGCCATGACAAGCATTGTGTTAATTTTGCAAAGTTTTTCTTAGAGATCGTTTGACTAAACATTATGTTATCAAATTAATTTTCAACAACATATACCATTTACT
>JBBALS010000422.1:0-2117 GCA_040402915.1 Flavobacteriales bacterium | reverse complement strand
CGCGATTTTGGTTCTGTTATCAGTAACATCAACCTTAACGGCACAAAAATTTGCATACGTCGACACACAATATATTTTGGAGAATCTTCCTGAATATAAATCAGCACAGCAGCAGTTAGATCGAATTTCTATCCAATGGCAAAAAGAGATTGAAGTTAAATTCGGCGAGATTGATAAAATGTACAAAGACTTTCAAGCTGAGTCGATTCTTCTAACCGACGACATGAAAAAAAAGAGGGAAGATGAAATTATAGATAGAGAACAAGCCGCTAAAGAACTTCAAAAACAACGCTTCGGTAAAGGCGGAGACCTTTTAAAAAGAAGACAAGATTTAGTAAAACCAGTTCAGGATAAAATTTATAACGCGATTAAAGAAATTGCTACGGCCAAAAATTATGGGGTAGTATTCGATAAATCAAGCGATTTAACAATGCTCTTTACAAACCCGAAATATGATATAAGCGATCAGATTTTAGAAAATCTGGGGTATACACCGGGACAAAAAAATGATGGAAAAGAAGGTGATAAAGGTTCTGATTCCGGAACAACTTCCCCATCAGCTAATCCTCCAAAAAAATAATAATTTAAAAAACACATGAAGCAAATTATCACCCTGGCTATTTTAGCCTCCGCAATGATCTGGAACCCAGCAATGGCTCAGAAATCGAATAAATTTGGACATATTAATTCTCAAGAATTACTTCCTCAATTCCCAGAGTATAAAGCAGCTGTGGCTAAAATGGATTCAATCACAAAAGATATTCAAAAACAACTTCAGGAAATGATGACCGAATATAGAGCGAAACAAGAAAAGTATTCGTCTGAAGCTCCTAAACTATCAGAATTAGTAAAGAAAGACAAAGAAGAAGAACTTACTAGTTTGGGAACGCGCATTCAAAATTTTCAACAACAAGCAGAACAATCAATACAAGATCAACAGCAGGCGCTTACAGATCCAATAATCACTAAGATGAGAAAAACAATCGAGCAAGTAGCCAAAGAAAATGGCTATACATACATCTTTGACACATCTGCGGGCTCATTGCTATTCTGGGAAGAAAGCGATAACATCCTCGCATCGGTTAAGAAAAAATTGAATCTCCAATAATTCTCTTAAACTATTTTATTTAAAAGCATCTCATATGGGATGCTTTTTTTATTCTTGTATATGCAAGCAAAAGCACCTATTGGAATATTTGATTCGGGAATTGGCGGATTAACCGTTGCTGCAGCAATTCATCATTTAATGCCAAACGAATCGCTTATTTATTTTGGCGATACTGCACATTTTCCTTATGGCGATAAATCACCTTCACGTATTGAATCGTATGGCTTAGGTATTACCGATTATCTGCTTAGCCAGGGTTGTAAAATGATCGTTATTGCTTGTAATACTGCTTCGGCTCATGCGTTTAAAGCCGTAACAAAGCATGTTGGGAATAAAGCCATTGTTGTGAATGTTATTGACCCTGCATCTCAAGTAGTCGCCAATCGTTATCCCAATGGGAGAGTAGGTGTTATTGCAACGCGAGGCACCATTCAATCGGGAATCTATCCGCGGAAAATAAAGAAAATGAGCCCCAATACCGAAGTGACATCTTTGGCCACTCCATTGCTGGCACCCATGATTGAAGAAGGTTTTTTCAATAATCGAATTTCCCGAACCGTCATTCATTCTTACTTAGAAAAGAAATCTCTGCAAAATATTCAAGCAATCATTTTAGGTTGTACGCATTACCCACTAATCCACAAAGAAATAGAAGAATATTATCAAGGGAAAGTGGATGTGGTAGATTCTGCCGAAATGGTTGCTATATCAGTTAAAGAGGCGCTTAATAACAATCACCTGCTTTCAACGAATAACGAAAATGGGGAATTGCGTTTTTTGGTTTCCGATTTTACAGAATCATTCGAAACGAGCGCAGCCTATTTCTTCCCCGAAAAGGTTCATCTAGAAGAGTGCGATATTTGGAAATAAAAAATCCCGATCAATTGAATAATCGGGATTTTTCAGTTAAAAGATTATAATTATCAGTTCAGAGGATAATATGCCCATTACATAAAATTTTGAAACAACAAGTTTCCCATTTTATTTAAACCTCTGCATCAACCGAGGT
>JBBALS010000421.1:0-2128 GCA_040402915.1 Flavobacteriales bacterium | reverse complement strand
CCCGCTGATTCACACAAGAAAATGGCTTCTCTGGTTTTTCGTGCAACGCCACCTAAAGCACCCGAACTTGGGCTTGGACGAATAAATGCGTTGGAGTTTGAAGCCAATTCGTTCATCCGGGTTTTATCGCCCAGAATACTCCCCTTTCCTGTTTCCGAACTTGGATCTACAGCCAAGACAGCGACTTTCTTTCCTGCATGAATCATGGAAATTCCAAACGATTCGATGAACGTACTTTTTCCAGCTCCTGGAACTCCACTAATTCCAACGCGGAATGAATTGCCCGAATGCGGCAGGAGAATTCTCATCAATGCATCGGCTTTGCTTAAATCTGCTTCCTGCGTACTTTCTATCAAGGTAATTGCACGCGCCAACGCAGAACGATTTCCCGAAAGAATTAACTGAGCTAGTTCATCGGTAGTTTCTAAACGCGTTCGACCTTCTTTTATACGATCTATTATCTGCTTTTCTTTTTGTTTGGAACGCGCCATATTTATTCGATTGCATTTAAAACGAGTCGATTCTCAAATGTATCAAAAGAACCTGAATGCTTTTCAAATTTCAAGAACGATGGAAATTATTGAGCAATAGCATTATCAACACGCACAGGAATAACCTCAATTTTCATATAAGGATTGTAGGGCAAAGTTGAAAGCTTGGCATGAACATCTTCCGGATTTTCCGCCATCATCACCATAAAAATACCTGGATTTTCGAGTTTGATAAACGAATCCAGAATACTTCCATTTTCTTCAAGAATTTTCACTCCTTCTTGTTCGGCAGGAAGCAATTTCATTCTCGTTTCCATGTCTAAACCTTGTAATGTGATGTCAACAATAAATTTTTTCATTTTTCATGGATTATTAGTTAATTATTGATTGGATTTTCCAATCATTGGGATTTCATTTTAGATTCAGATTTCAAATTATTGGAATGCATAGAATTATAGCAATCCGGTTATGAGCAAAGTTGCAATGAGTGTTAATAGTATTTCAACAATGATTTTTACACTGGTGATTTGGACTTTATTGATGAATTTATTTCCAATAAAAGCTCCCAGAAATGCGCATAATGTTGGAAAAGTCCAAAGGTTCATTGAACCCATTTCGTTCTGTTGTTTAAAGAAATAAAAGTAATAAGGAATACGCGTTGCATCAATTGCGATAGCTATAAAAACTCCACTTGCTATAAATGCTTCTTTACTCAAACCCGAACGAACTAAAAAAGCTGAACGTAATGCGCCTTGATGTCCACTTAATCCACCAAAAAAGCCCGATAACACTGCTCCTATTGGTAATAATTTCGGAGGGAATTGGATATTTTTCCACGATGGAATAAATTCAACCGAAGCAAAAAAGAGCATCAACAAGCCAAGGATAATCTTCACATAGGTTATTTCATGAACTTCATTGGAAAACGTATATGAATGAATGGAATCAAAATCCTGCACTAAATCCAAACAAAAACCACCTAAAATAGCTGCAGGTATTGCAATAATGGCAAATTTAACGGCGATATTCCAGTCGATATGTTTACCTACTAGCACAATCTTAAACAGATTATTCAGCATGTGAACAATGGCTGTTAACAATACCGCTTCTTGAATTGGAACAATCAAGACAAATGCAGGCAAGAGCAATGTTCCCAATCCAAAACCACTAAAAAATGTGAGAAACGATCCCGCAAAAGCAACAATACATGGAATAATCAATTCCATTATTTCGTGTTAACTTTTTGAATTTTCGCATTCAGTTCTAGTTCCCATTTTTCAGAAGCATTCTTATTGAGTAATTCATCAATAAGAACTTTATAATTTTCCGAAATACTATACGCCCAAGTTAAATAAGAAACCCCTGAATTGCTTAATCGGCTATTGGCGCTTTGGGCCGCATTCAAGGCATTTAAGAGCATCGATTCATCAATCAATTGATTTTCTTTTGCTAAATACAGAGCTGTTCTTCGAGTATTAAAATCGAAAGAAACAGAAGCAAAATCAAAAAGCTCGTTTTTAACTGAAGCATCACCTTGTTTAATTTTCCATTTCAACCAAGCCAAACGGACATTGTGGGCATTATTTCCTTGTTCCGTTTTCGTTAAATCGAGATAAGTATTAATTTCTTTCGGGAAA
>JBBALS010000420.1:0-2134 GCA_040402915.1 Flavobacteriales bacterium | reverse complement strand
TTGCCATCTATTCAATTAATTTCAATTCCAAATCGAATGTTTTTAATTAAAATTCATGTTGTTTCGATTGTAAAAAGGTACTTATAGGCAAACCCCTTACTAATCCGACTTTAATTTATTAATGATCGCATTTGATATTCGGAAATTTGTTGCTTGGATTTTTGAGATAACTTCATTTATATCTGTAATAAGTCCTTTTCTTTTTGCTAAGATTAATATTCCAATGGATCCAGTATATTTTAATTTCAATTCCTCGGCTAGTTGCCTTGCCTTTAAATCATCTAAAATTAAAAGACTATCTTGAATTTCTTTAGATAAAGCGATGGCGGAAGCTTCTCCAGGGTCTAAGATTTCTGAGAACGCGTTAAGATAACTTGTGTTTTCGGGATCCTTAATAATAATCCAGTTAGGTGTTTCCTTTTTATATTCTTCTGCAATTTTGGAGGTGATTGTTACAGTATGAAATAAATCTTTAAGAACATCTAATTTCCCGATTTTATCAAAAAGTATAAGACAAGCTGTGTCAGAGATTATTAATGTCCGCATTACGAATATCTCTATCTAGGTCTTCAATAGGGTAGTTAAAAATGGAAACGCCAAACGTTCCAAGAATTTCAATAAATTCTCTTTTGTCATAGCCAGCCAATTGAGCTGCCTGTCCTATAGAAAGTTTACCCATCTCATAAAGTTGAGCTGCCATAGCAGTAACCGCCTCTAAATCTGATATATTAAAGTTCTCCGGAAACTCAATAACAATTCTTTTCATAGGAGCAAGATATGAAATTATTCTGTTTTGATGTTCGTAGCACTGATTAGTAGATAGACTAAATACAACTTATTCACACAAAAGTTCAAAACTCTTTTATAAACTCATTAGCCTTTCCTTGTCCTTAAGTTTTACACGATGTAATTTCGCGACATGGCAAACATCATCGAACTCCAGCGAACTGCTTCCCAAGTTAGAAGAGATATTTTACGACAGGTTCACGCTGTTAACTCCGGGCACCCTGGCGGTTCTCTTGGCTGCACCGATTTCTTTGTAGCACTTTATTTTCATGTCCTCAAACATAATTCTACTCCCTTTAGCATGGATGGTATTGGGGAGGATTTGTTTTTCTTATCGAACGGACATATTTCGCCTGTTTGGTATAGCGTTTTAGCTCGAAGCGGCTATTTCCCGGTTGATGAATTGAAGACATTCCGCAAACTCAACTCGCGTTTACAAGGACATCCTGCAACCGAGGAAGGTCTTCCAGGAATTCGTGCGGCATCAGGATCTTTGGGACAAGGTTTATCGATGGCCATTGGTGCTGCGCAATCCAAAAAACTCAATGGCGATAACCAAACGGTGTTCACATTGCACGGCGATGGAGAACTGCAAGAAGGTCAAATATGGGAAGCCGCCATGTATGCTGCAGCAAATAAAGTCGATAATATCATTGCAACAGTTGATGTGAACGGACAGCAAATTGATGGTCCAACAGAAAAGGTTTTATCGCTTGGAAACTTGCGTGCAAAATGGGAAGCATTTGGTTGGATTGTTTTGGAAATGGACGGTAACGATATGCAAAAAGTGCTTGAAGGATTAGAAAATGCAAAGTCGCATATTGGAAATGGAAAACCAGTCGTTATACTCATGAAAACAGAAATGGGTGCAGGTGTCAATTTTATGATGGGAACACATAAATGGCATGGCGTTGCTCCCAACGACGAACAACTGAAACTTGCTCTTGGTCAGCTGGAAGAAACATTAGGCGATTACTAGAATTTTTATTTACACACATTGAATTCTGAACTAATTAAATGATGATGTATCGAACGAATAATGATCTTTCTTCTTTGTCGATTGCCGGTACCTCACATTTTTATTTTCCAATAAAATGGGATTCCTTTTTCAAAAACCGCATGAAAGTACTACTTGTTCTTTCTATGCTATTTCTGGGTGTTTTTAATACAGAAGCTCAACAAAGAACTGCTTCAAAACCAATTCCTTCTGCTCCAACACCTCCTACGCTCACCCGTATTCTGCTCATCTTCGATTGCTCTAACAGCATGTTCGGCATTTGGGAAAGTGACTCTAAGTTCAACATTGCCAAACGATTGGTAAGTTCGATGGTGGATAGCTTAGGTGTTG
>JBBALS010000419.1:0-2135 GCA_040402915.1 Flavobacteriales bacterium | reverse complement strand
GTAGAGGAGATGAAGGAGCGTTTGGCATTTGACGGCGGGATGGTGATGGAAAAGACCAACAGCGGATTCCGTGCTGGCATGGCACAATTCTCTATGTCGAGCAGTAAAATGAAAACAGATTGGCTCAAAGACTGGATGAAGGAGGATTTTACGGAGTGAGGATTCAACGGATTCAGGACTCCACCCAATCCCCTAACCAACTCTTCTTGCGGGTTAGCGTATCTTAAACAAAAAAAGCCTTCAATAAGAATTGAAGGCTTTTTTTTTAATGAGCTGAGAATTCTTTAGTTTAATTCTTCGAATTCAGAATCAGGCTGGGATTCAGTTAAATCTTGTAGGACTTTGGCTGCCTTTTCCTTTTTTTTGATTTCCTTCGCTAATTGGTCAATAGCTTTAGCAAAAAGCTCATGATGGGTCTCTACTTCTTCAACCATGCAATCCGTCCACGTTTGATGCATCTCAATAGTGAACCTTATACCCTTTTTCGACATATCGAAAGGATGATTCATCAATAAATAATCTGCGAGCGCAGAAGTAGCAATAAATCTGAAGATCCTAAGGCTCTCCGCAAATTTAGAACAAGGATCGAATTTATTTGAATCATCTGATTGTTCGCCAGCTAATTCCTTTTTTTCGATTTCCTTTGCTAATTGGGCGACGGGTTCACTAATCCGCTCTGGAAATAACTGTGACTGAGCCATCATGTATTCGGTGAATAGTTGTTGAAAAGAGAAAACGCTGCGTTTCTCCGCTTTTGACAGCGACAAATACGCCTTCGGCAGATAGCTACTTAGTGCTACGTTAGTAATGAATTGATAAGCCATGATGTTCTCTGCCGCTAAGGCGTCTTCTGAGTTTTCGTTGTTTTGCATATGATTTTTTTTGTTAAATTTTATTGTTAAATTTTTTGATTATTTCTTTCCAAGGATAGAACAGCTTCCTTCCGATGCGTATATACTCGAGAAGCCCGGTCAGAGGCCAATTGTAGGCCGTAGTACGGGATATTTTTAGGCGCCGGCGCAATTCTTCATCGCTAATTAGTTCTAAGCCTTCATTTTCCTTGGCTTCTTCAATTTTCTTCACGGCTGAATTGATAATCTGGATCAATTGGACCGTACTCTCCAGAATCTCAAATTCAGTCTTCATTTTTGTTGTCGTTTTTTGATTGGATTTGAGATGTGTTTAGATAGACGAGTGCATATGCAATTCCAAAAAGGATTAGAATGATGATCAGAGTATTACTCCCTTTACCTTCATCCGTTTTTGGAGTTGAAACAAATGTCTCTTGCTTCACTAGCCTCGGTTGTAGAATGTCTGAAGCAAGTGGATTGAATACCACATAACCCAGATTCTGCTGATTGAATGATTTATTTATTTTCATAGTTTCAAAAATTATAATTGCGATATCGTGACTTCATTGCCATCTTGATTATGTTGGACAATGAAATTATCTATTGTATATTGACCAAAAGAAGTTACTATATGTGTGAATTGATTATTTAGTACTATTCCATTTGGAAATACAAACCCGAACTCAATGAGTTCTGAAGTTTTAAGTTTTATAGAAATACCATCATACTTTCGCGCTGCGTACATTTTCAACAGAATCAAATAATTATTCCATCCTTTTTGTCCATGAATCCGAATAATTTCGGATCGAAATCTATTGTAATCCCTTTTACGGATAACACGACAGTGATGGCAGTAATGGCTTCTAATAGCTTTGCCATTACTTACAATTATGTGAGCACAATCAAAACATAGATAATTTCTTTTCATGAGGCAATGATATGCCTGCTTTGGAACTAAAAAAAACCAGAAATTATTTGCAACTAATTGATTTTCAATGTATAAAAAAATAAACCCCGCATATTTCCTAAAGATAAAAAAATAAAAAATAAATGATTCCGGACGCCAAAATCAAACCTTACTTATTCTCCCCTTTTCGACAACCCATTTTTCAGCGCGGACTTTTTTAGGCCAAAAAATTTTGACACATACTCCCGGTTTTTATCTTTTGGAGGTAATACTTCAAGTATTGAACTGTGTTCTACATTTTTGTCCGGAGTTGGTTGTTCTAAATCACATAGAACCTCAATTAGCTTCTCCTTGCTCTTCTTTTCGTCCCCTTTAAA
>JBBALS010000418.1:0-2137 GCA_040402915.1 Flavobacteriales bacterium | reverse complement strand
GATCAGTTTCTTATCTTCAGCAGCGACAAGAGCCAATGAAAGCGGAGCGTTGCGTGAGCCAGGTGAGATGACGGCATCCGTTATTCCAGCCTCAATCATTTGGCGAACGATTACGCGAGCAAGCTGCGTTGAAGGATTCATGCCAAGAGCTCCGCAGTCTTCATTACTCGATTCTTCCACCATTCAAAGCGATCAGGAGCCACTTCATTAGTACCAAAGTCAGGCTCGAAATCAGTTATTTGAATTTCGCCATTAACGATAAGTAATTGCCCAACATTTGCACCGAGTAGCGAACCGGTCCCTAGCCCACAATCAAAATTTATTTCAGGAAAAGATGCAGCAAGGATTAATCCATAGTTTATGCCCACAGCACTTTCCAGAGCGCTTGAAATAACTATTGGAAGGTTGTGATGCTTTGCCAATTTATGAGTACGAGCAATTCCACCAAGTGGTTGAACTTTGAGCATCACAATATCAATGGCGCCTGAAAGATCTACTTTGAAAGGGTCGGATGCTTTTCGCAACACTTCATCACCAGTAATTTTGATATCTATCTTTAGATTTTTCTTTAGCTCGCGTAACTCTTCTATCGTCGCGCACGGTTGCTCAACATATTCGAGTGGGCCAATGTTTTCATAAATTGCTCGTATATTTGTAACAGCAGTTGCTACATTCCAATTGCCGTTTACATCGATGCGTATTTTGGCTTTAGGACTTAGTGACTTCACTCGCGCAAGACGGGCGATATCTTCTAGAAGATTTTCTCCAACTTTTACTTTGAAAGTTTCTACTCCAGGAAAAGAACTAACAATTTTCTCAATTTCCGCTGGATCGTTGAGCGCTGGGATTGTGCCGTTGACTCTTATGGAGTTGCGATAGATATGTGGGCGAGGCTTTGTTGCAGCCTCAATAGCTGATGACAACCATGGTGCACATTCTTTATAACCGTATTCAAGAAATGGTGAAAATTCTCCCCAACCATATTCGCCTCTAAAGAGTGCAACTTCGCGGATATGTATTCCACGAAAATTAGTCTTTGTCGGCAATGCGACTACGCGCATTGTGGAGAAGAGTTCTTGCAACATTTATTAGGGACGCTTTGGAAATTTCTTGAAATCAGGTTCGCGGCGCTCTTTATAAGCATCGCGCCCTTCTTGTCCCTCTTCTGTCATATAAAAGAGAAGCGTTGCATCACCTGCAAGTTGTTGAACACCGGCAAGACCATCATCTGCTGCATTCAAGCTTGCTTTGAGCAATCGAAGAGCTAACGGAGAATTGCGCAACATTTCGCGACACCAAGAAACAGTTTCAGCTTCAAGATCTGCAACAGGAACAACTGTGTTGACGAGTCCCATTGCGAGCGCTTCTTTTGCATCGTAGGAACGAGTCATAAACCAAATTTCGCGAGCTTTCTTTTGTCCAACACTTGCAGCCAATAAACCAGAACCGTATCCGCCATCGAATGAACCAACCATTGGACCTGTTTGACCAAAGAGTGCGTTATCGGCAGCAATTGTTAAATCACAGACAACATGTAATACATGCCCGCCGCCAATTGCCCATCCTGCAACCATTGCAACGACAGGTTTAGGTGTGCGACGAATTTGAACTTGTAAATCTAAAACATTGAGGCGTCCGATTCCTTTTTTAGCAAGAGAATCATCGCCAAGATATCCATCATCACCGCGAACAGTGATGTCACCACCTGAACAGAATGCTTCAGTTCCTTCGCCAGTCAAAATAATGACGCCGACTTCTTCATTGTCGCGAGCGAGTGAGAATGCAGATTGCAATTCAATAATTGTTTGTGGTCTAAATGCATTACGAACGGAGGGACGATTGATTGTTATTTTGGCGATTCCATCACCGATTTCATATTTCACATCGATAAATGCTTGCGCTCCAGCCCCGCTCTTCCATTGCGGAATCTCACGGCTGCCAAAATCACGCTTGATCGGTCTGCTCACATTTCCTCCATCTTCGTTGCTAGCGATAGCCTACGACGGCAATGGATATGAAGTCACAACGAAAAGTGAGCCTCGTAGGCTCGGAAGAGCCCCTTGCCGAAATAATGGCAAAAATTACTTCTGCTCTCAACGGCAATGGGCCAGCTCTAGCTTTTGGACCAGTTCAATCC
>JBBALS010000417.1:0-2148 GCA_040402915.1 Flavobacteriales bacterium | reverse complement strand
ATCAATAGTGATGACAACGGCGACTACTTCATAAGATTAGAAGGAGATCGAACCTATGTTGTTGAAGTGAAAAATCCAATGTACAAAACCTATCGATTCGAAGTTCCGATGAAAAGTTTATTGGAAGGAACGTATACGAAAGAACAGCTAATTGTTTTAGATCGATTGAAGAAATAGAATGATTTACTTATAGCATTTTGGTAATTTCTTCGCTCATAGGTTTTACAGAAGAAGTATAAAACTTCAGCAACTTACCATTTTCATCAATAAGGTATTTACAAAAATTCCAGTTCGGAGAATCGTTGTTCCAGCCGTTTTGGTCTTTGCTACTTAGCCATTTGTAAAGTGGTGCTGTATCGCTTCCTTTCACTGATATTTTTTCCATCATCTGAAAAGTAACACCATAATTCTTTTGACAAAACCCACTAATTTCTTGGTTGGTTCCAGGTTCTTGTCCACCGAAATTGTTTGCAGGGAATCCAATAACCGTAACTTTGTCACCATATTTCAGATTCAGTTCTTGCAAAGCAGTGTATTGGGGAGTAAAACCACACTCAGAAGCTGTATTAACCAGTAGGACTTTCTTTCCTTTCAATTTACTGAAATCGAATTCAGCACCATCGATTGTTTTCATTTTGAAAGAATAAAAAGCAGAGTTTTCGGTATTTGCATCCATGGTTTGAGGTCTAGTTTCAACGCGAGCACATGCCATTGTTATTGAAACTGCAATAAAAATTAATATTGATTTTTTCATTTTATGTTTTTGACGAAACAGAAATTACTGTTGATTGTTTTTAAATTTAAAATTAAAAATTCGAATTCTGAAAAAGATTAATTCCACTGCGCCAATGAGCGGGCACTTCCATACTGCGATTTTCGAGGTAGTGAAAACAGACCAAAACGCTTGTACCTGATGCTTTCACAATATCGCCAGAATCCCCTTCAACAACAAATCGATAGGCAAATGTGATGCTTTTCGTTCCAATGGCAGTTACTACTGTTTCGATAAATAAACGATCATTTAAATAAATGGGAATTCGGAAATCCATCGTATAGTTGGCCACAATCACACCTGTTTCTTTCCAGTTGTGTTGATTGGAAATGGCATCTTGAAAATACTGAATGCGGCCAATTTCCATGAATGATGGGAATTTTGCATTATTGATGTGATTGAGTATATCGATGTCCGAAAATCGAATTTGAATGGAAGTGCGATGCATGAAACGGTTTAATCTAATTTTTCGAAAATGGAATTATTGCTTTTATACTCGGGAACCATCGTTTTCATATAGGAAACAATATCGAAATTATTTTGCGAAGAGAATAAGGTTGTGAGTTCGTTGACCTGATTATTAATATGCTCAAAATCGAATTCTTGAACTGTCGCTCTCATAATTTGAGGATGATGCGTAGGCATAGTATTCTCGTGATCGTTTAATAATTCCTCGTACAATTTCTCTCCTGGGCGCAATCCTGTGTATGTAATTTCGATGTCCTTGCCAACCGTTAATCCATATAACTTAATCATCTTCCGAACCAAATCAATAATCTTCACCGACTTGCCCATATCAAAAATGAAAATCTCACCGCCTTGTCCAATAGTGCCCGCTTCCAATACCAACTGGCAGGCTTCAGGAATAGTCATAAAATAACGGGTAATCTCGGGATGCGTAACGGTTACTGGACCACCACGTTCAATCTGTTTTTTGAAAATTGGGATGACAGAACCATTCGACCCCAATACATTTCCAAACCGTGTGGTGATGAATTTGGTTGAGCAGGTTTTACCTATCGACTGTACATACATTGCGGCAATACGCTTAGATGCCCCCATTACATTGGTTGGGTTTACTGCTTTATCGGTAGAAACCATCACAAATTTCAGGACATTGAATTCGGCAGATAAGTCAGCCAGAATGCGTGTTCCTAAAACATTTGTTAAGATCGCTTCGGAAGGATTGTGTTCCATAAGCGGAACATGCTTATAAGCAGCAGCGTGGAAAACTAATTGCGGCTTAAAATGTTCAAACACTCTACGCATTCGGCTTTCGCTTCGAATGTCACCAATAACGACTTCAAATCCTTCGGCAAGCGCATCGTCGTTCAATTCCCTTTCCAGTTCATACAAAGGACTTTCATCTTGGTAAA
>JBBALS010000416.1:0-2148 GCA_040402915.1 Flavobacteriales bacterium | reverse complement strand
TATGCAAAATGGCGCTCCGGTGATTGGTCTGAACGATTCTGGTGGAGCACGTATTCAAGAAGGTGTTGTGTCTTTGGGTGGATATGCCGACATCTTCTATAAAAACACCATGGCATCGGGTGTGATTCCTCAAATTTCGGCCATCATGGGACCATGTGCAGGTGGTGCTGTCTATTCACCGGCCATCACCGATTTCATTCTCATGGTGGAAGATACTTCCTACATGTTTGTGACAGGACCGAACGTGGTAAAAACCGTTACACACGAAGAAGTGAGCTCCGAAGAATTAGGCGGCGCATCGGCACATAGTGTGAAATCGGGTGTAACGCATTTCTCTTGTACCAATGGCGTTTCCTGCATTCAGGACATTAAGAAATTGTTGAGCTACGTTCCTTCCAATTGCGAAGAAGAAGCTCCGCGTTTACCCTACAAGGCAGGTAATGAAAAACGCCCGGTTCTCAATAACATCATCCCGGAAAACCCAAATCAACCTTACGATATCCGCGAGGTAATTGATCAAGTAATTGATACCGATACCTTCTTTGAAGTACATAAGAACTTTGCCGAAAATATCGTGGTTGGTTTTGCTCGTTTGGCTGGTCGAAGCATCGGAATTGTAGCCAATCAACCAGCGTATTTGGCTGGAGTACTTGATATAAAATCTTCACAGAAAGCAGCGCGTTTTGTACGTTTCTGCGATTGTTTTAATATTCCATTGTTGGTATTAGAAGATGTTCCGGGTTTCCTTCCGGGAACTGATCAAGAGTGGAATGGTATCATTACCAATGGAGCAAAATTGCTGTATGCTTTTTGCGAAGCAACCGTTCCGCGTATTACGGTAATTACTCGAAAAGCATACGGTGGTGCATACGATGTAATGAACTCTAAACACATTGGCGCCGACATGAATTATGCATGGCCAAGTGCCGAAATTGCAGTAATGGGAGCAAAAGGTGCCGCAGAAATTATCTTCAAGAAAGAAATCGAAGAAGCCCCAATTCCAGCGGAAAAATTGCTCGAAAAAGAACGCGAATACGCAGAGTTGTTTGCGAATCCATACAGTGCTGCCGAACGTGGTTATGTAGATGAAGTAATCCATCCAGAACAAACCCGCGAGAAACTGATTCGTGCGTTTAAAATGCTCGAAAATAAAGTAGCAAAACTACCACGCAAGAAACACGGAAATATCCCGTTATAATTTTATTAAGTTACTTACTATTTTCGAAACCCATTCAGAATGAAAATTATTGAACGAATAAAACTTAGATTCAGAGCAAATAAATACAAGTATAAAGACGATATAGGCGGTGTCGCTTTCATCAACTCCGTTATAAAAGAAGGACAGACAGTTCTTGACATTGGAGCTCATAAAGCTGGCTACTTGTTTTTTATGTTAAAAAAAGTAGGTAAGAATGGGAAAGTATTTGCTTTTGAACCTCAAACAAATCTTTATCATTACATCAAGAAAATTAAAGGTTTGTTTAAATGGCATAATGTTACAATTGAACATTTGGCTTTATCTGATTCCGAAGGTATAGCAACACTTTATATTCCAACAAATAAAGTAAGTAAAGCATCCTCTCCAGGGGCGACAATTTTTGAAAAAAAAGACCACTCAAATTTTGGCCTAACCGAGAATGTAAAAACAGAAACATTAGACTCATACTGTAAAAGATATAAAATTGAACCAGCATTTTTAAAAATCGATGTTGAAGGGAATGAATTAAAAATTTTTCAAGGTGGTATTGAAATATTAAAAAAATTTAAGCCAAAAATAATTGTTGAAATAGAGGCGCGCCATATTGGAACAGAAAGAGTATTTGAAACATTTAAGTTCTTAGAGTTATTAGGTTATAATGGATATTTAATTCATGGATTAAACCATATACCTATTGAAAATTTTAGTTTTGATAAACATCAAAATACAAACGACATGAAAAATTATTGTAACAATTTTGTATTTGAATAGAACTAAAAATCCTCAACTCTAAATTGCCTTCAAAAAAGTAAAAGGCGAACATTAATTTGCTTAAAGCACAAAGTGAGATATCGATTAATCCTTTCTAATTACAAGGCTCGTCTCCTCCTGACGGGCTTTGTGTTTTTTATGTCAACGCTCGGGCTTTGGGGACAGGTAACCGTTAGTGG
>JBBALS010000415.1:0-2170 GCA_040402915.1 Flavobacteriales bacterium | reverse complement strand
TTTATCATTTTCGAACAATGATGCTGCGTAACCTTTGTTATCCGGATGAATGCGGGTATTCTTAGCAGAAATTGAAGATCCCTGGACAGGAAACCAGTTGATTAATCCTTTTTGAATTGAATCATTCACACTAATTTTCAACTGCTTCATCATGCGATTGAACGCAAGCTGGGTATGATTTTCATCTACTTCAGAAACTTCTGGATTTCTGTTGTATGCTTCGAGAGATCTGTTAAATGCTACATCAGATAAAGGATCCATCATTTCGGCATTGAGGTGTAATTCACATCCCTCAAAATCTTTTAACGCTTTGGAAATAGCTTCTACACACGCTTTACGATAGGCATTAAAAACATCGAGATGAAATCCACCTGTAGTGAGATTTAGAAATGCATAATGAGAATATCCGCCCGGAGCACTGTGCGTATTTTGAGCACAAAGCATGATATTTTGCATGGTCAATCCGCTGTCCTTATTTAAGGAATTAAGATCGTCTACTATTGCTTTCTTTAAATGATGTGAAATTATCCAACATTCTAAATTAACAATTGCAAGCGTTTTATCCTCGTATCGAAATACAAATGCACGTGCATGCAAATCATTTTCTATGGCTTCAGCAACATGTTCAGAATTCCCATATCCAAACAAAGGCATCTGCAATTTCTTAAAAACAACCTTCGATTTACCGACTCCGATTAACATAGCGAATAATGGCAAAACTAATGTAAAATGTTTAAATGAGATTGTGTAAATAATGAATTTGATCTATTAATATGTTACCCCGAAAACAGATTCAAAAAGAAATGGAATACTCATCAATGAATCATTTAGAAAATCAATTTACATATCTTCGCAGCATGTCATTGAATACACGTCGCCCAAGAAGAAACCGTCGTTCAGAAGCCATTCGCAGTATGGTTCAAGAAACACGGCTTCATACATCTCAACTAATTTTACCTTTCTTTTTGGTAGATGGAGAAAATCAGAAAATTGCAATTAGCTCGATGCCTGGAGTTTTTCGCTGGAGTATTGATCTTGCAATTGAAGAAGCCAAACTGTGTTATGCTTTAGGCATTCAGAATTTCATTTTATTTCCTGCCATTGAGGAATCGAAGAAAGACAAGTATGCCACGTGGAGCTACCATCCCGAGTGCTTTTATTTGAAAGCGATTTCTGCATTTAAATCATCATTGCCCGATTGCTCTATCACTACCGATGTTGCCATGGATCCATACAGCAGCGACGGACATGACGGGATTTACGAAAATGGAATCATTTTAAACGATGAAACATTGGAGATACTTGCTAAAATGTCTGTAGCTCAAGCTCAAGCTGGTGCTGATATTATTGGACCAAGCGATATGATGGACGGGCGCATTGGATTTATTCGTAAAGCACTTGACAATGCAGGATTCAGCGATGTTTCCATTATGAGTTACACGGCGAAATATGCTTCAGCATTTTATGGCCCTTTCCGCGACGCACTTGACTCAGCGCCCAAGCATGGAAATAAATTAACGTATCAAATGCATCCTGCCAATCGACGAGAAGCATTAATCGAAGCCCAACTCGACACAGAGGAAGGAGCCGATTTCTTGATGGTGAAACCTGCACTAGCTTACTTGGATATTATAGCAGATGTTAAGGCATTCAGTCAATTACCTATTGTTGCTTATAACATTAGCGGCGAATATTCGATGGTAAAAGCAGCAGCCGAAAAAGGATGGATTGATGAACATGCAGCCATGATCGAAATACTAACATCGATTAAACGTGCCGGTGCCGATATTATCATTACCTATTTCGCAAAACAGTATGCAGAAAGTATTCGTTGAAATGATTATGCGTGTTCAATTTTAAAATAAAAACCGGCAGCCATAAACTGAGGTAATACCGCAGCTAATTTATTATCGAGTTTCGCTATCGACTTTAAAGGAATAAAAGGCAAATACGTTTCAATAATTGGAGCAAAGTGATATGCTTTTTTCACTTCCGTAATTTTCAAACCGTATTGTTTTAATTCACGACCCAAGCGACCAACCGTAAAGAAATTGACGTGCGGGGTTTCGTAGTTTTGGGAATAAGGTTCTTTCTTTCCTAAAATACTTTTCACTTTGAGAATGAAATTATTCAATCCAATCGGGAAAGCTTTGCGAGTGACCGAGATAAT
>JBBALS010000414.1:0-2176 GCA_040402915.1 Flavobacteriales bacterium | reverse complement strand
TCTTCCATTTTAAATATTCGCCAGCCGATGTAGGAATTAATATCCCAGCCATTGAGTGTGTAGTTTGTTTGTGAATTCAATCCATAAGGCAAGGTCAATTGCGATTTCGACTTTAACGAAGTAAAACCACCTTCCAATTCGGCATAAAGCATCAGAATACGTAATCGGGCAAATAAACCAATACCCATGGATTTCTGCGGATCAATTTCTCCAATCGTCGGTTTGGCGTTTAGGGAAGTAGATGTTAAAGACAGCATTGGTCCATACACAATGCGAGAATCTTTTTGAGCAAATCCCTTGCATGAAGTTATGACTATAACGAATGTTAGGAATTGTTTCATTGGAAGAAATGAATTGTAAAATCTTGTCGAATATAATTGTATTAGGCTAACTGAGTCTTGCTTTAAAAATTAAAATCTCACAAAATTGCATTCGTTTTCAAAGGATGTAATTTCTTATTAATGATATCACTATTTTTTGATTGTTATTTTTACAACGTCAAATAATCCATATTAATGTCATGAGATATTTATTCATTCTAGTCTTTTCCATATTATTTCAATGTGCAACTGCCAACGAAACTCGTTTTCAAACATTGTTGAAAGTCAATAAAGAACTTGCATTTCAACATGACATTCCTTTTTCATGGGCAACTGAAAATTTTCAAACAAATAACTTTAATGAGGCCATTCAAGTCCATCTTACTTCTGTTATTGAGGTGCTTAAACATCGGAGTGTAAAACACCTTTCACTCATTCAAAATTATCAGCGAACTCAATTATTGAACTGTTTGGAGAATTATGCGCTGCAAGGGAATTTTCCAATCAACGATTTTCTTTCCTATCAAAATCCTGTATTTATTGATCGTTTTGATACACACTGTGCAGTAGGTTTTCTAATGCAGCAAAGCGGTTCGGAGCATCTTGCTCGCCAAATTCAAAGCAATCAAAACTTTGCTTATGTCCGCCAAATAAACGTTAGCGGCGTTTCTGAATGGGCCAATGAACACGGTTTCACACTCGATGAATTGGCTTGGATTCAACCAGGATATCCGCCAAACACAGTTGTTAGTCCATTGCTTGGTGGAGTAAATGGCGCAGTGAACGATATTTTAATGTACAACGGAGACATTATTGCGGCCGGGAATTTTTCACAAGCCGATGGACAACCTGCAAATAATATTGCAAGCTACATTTCAGGCTTTGCTGGATTTCTTTGGATTGAAACGTTCGGCGGTACCAACGGTCCTGTTTATGCCCTCGACACTTTAAATTATCAATTAATTGCAGCTGGAGATTTCTCCAATGCTGGAACAACGGCAGTGAATAATATTGCCCGATTGGGTAATAATGGATGGGAAACAATGGGGGCTGGAATATTTGGACAAGTGAATGATTTGGAATGGCATGAAGGAGAATTATATGCAGCTGGAGATTTCCAATTTGCTCAAGGAGGACCTGCAAATGCAGATATTGCCAAATGGAATGGTGTAGATTGGATGCCTCTTGGTTGGGGCACAAATGGATCAATCAATGCCCTCCGAAGTAGTCCAGCTGGACTTTTGTTTGCCGGCGATTTTACGGAAGCGGGAAATGCTCCCATGCTCAATGTTGGGAAAATGTTTAGCAACGTTCCCGAACCGCTGGGATTGGGTATTTCAGCATCGGTCAACGACATTGAATATTGGAACAACAAGCCCATCATTGCAGCCAACTTAAAACATGAAGGGGAAGTTTTTGGTTTGATGCAATTCAATGCCGGCAATTGGGAAACTTTTTCAGGAATTTCAGAAATGGCTGCAAACGATTCATTGGGTTCGATGCACTGCTTACTGATTACAAACAACGATCTTTTTGTTGGCGGTGATTTCTCGGTAATGGAATTAATGACCTTCGGCGAAAACCTTGCAAAATGGACCAGCCCGAATGCTTATCCCACTTCAGTTGCTGTTTTCGATAGCACCGTTTATTGTCTAGATAATATCCAGCAATCACTTATTGCAGGTGGAGAATTTACGCACCATCTAGGAACTGAAATTAATCACATTGCTTTTTTAGATAATGTATTACGCTTAGAGAATTTAGAAAACGAAACTTCCGATTTCTCGATTTTTCCTAATCCATGCACAGGTGAATTTAGTATTCGGAACAATGGAAAAGCCATTCATATGGAACTT
>JBBALS010000413.1:0-2179 GCA_040402915.1 Flavobacteriales bacterium | reverse complement strand
CATATCACGCTGAATGTCTTTGTCTTTAAGAGATTCACGTTTATCGTATAACTTCTTTCCTTTGGCAAGAGCAATTTCCAATTTTGCAAATCCACTTTCACTCAAAAACATTTGCAATGGAACAATGGTAAATCCTTTGTCTTTCATTTTGCCTCGCAGCTTCGAAAGTTCGGTTTTATTGAGTAAAAGTTTCCGATCACGTTTGGGTTCATGATTAAAAATGTTTCCCATTTCGTATTCCTGAATATGCATATTTCGCACATACAATTCTTCTTTTACGAAGGTGCAGTAAGCATCGGCAATGTTCGCCTTTCCTGCACGAATGGATTTAATTTCTGTGCCAGTCAACATTATTCCGGCGGTTAATTGCATTAACAACTGATACTCGAAACTTGCTTTTCGGTTTTTTATATTGAGCTGAGTTACCTGCTTTGTGGGTTGTGCCATGGTTCAGGATTTTACAAGGATATGAGCCGCAACGTGCCGCGAAATAATTACTTCCGGACCATTTTCAATGCTAATGCCAGCCGACCCATCAAAACTAAAGCGCCGGTTTACAGTAACAGAAGATCCTGGAATGAGTTGAATTGCTTGAAGGTATTGAAGAAAATCGGGAAGGTGATCCGTAACGCCTTCTACCACATTCGAAACGCCCGTTTCAACATCCAACAAACTAATTTGTGAACGGATTTCCATATTCCCACTTTTATCAGGAATTGGATCTCCATGTGGATCGAAACGTGGTTGGCCCAAATAACGATCGAGGTGTTCATATAATTTATCGGAACTAGTGTGTTCGAGCTGCTCTGCTATATCGTGAACTTCTTCCCAGCCCAATCCCAAACGATCTACCAAAAATACTTCCCACAAACGGTGTTTACGTACAATATCCAAGGCGCATTTTTGTCCTTTTTCGGTTAATTGAACACCTTGATATCGTGTGTGTATAACCAAATAACGATCGCCCAGTTTTTTTAACATGTCAGTAACCGAAGATGCTTTTGTTTGCAATTCTTCGGCAATGGAATTGGTGCTCACATTTCCCGCAGTTTTCCCTGAAAGCTTGAATATAGCTTTGAGGTAATTTTCTTCGGTGAACGATCTAATCATGTCGCAAAGATAGTATTTGCTTTGTCTTTAATTTTTGTGTCAATGTTTTTTTAATTGCTTTAATCGGAATGAATAACTTATCCGATTAACTTGAAATTCGATGTATTCCACAAACGAAATTCTCAATGACTAAAAGTTGTTTTGCCGTTTGAGATCCTTCAAAACCGTGTATGTCTTGATAGGAAATAGATGCTACAAAATCTTTCAGAAACACATCCGATAAAGGTGCATAACTCCAATGCCAGGGCTCTTCTTCGTAACCTGTTGGCCTGTTTTTGCCTTTCATTGTATAGGGTTGAAAAAAGCCAAATGTATGTGCATTATTGAACAACCAGAGATAAATTTTTTCGCCTTCTTCTGTCTCGAAAAAATCTTCTTCCACCGAATTTAAATCGATGTCGGTGCCCCAATGATGTCTTGAAGTACCTGGCATTGCAGAATATTTTAAGATAGTTTCTGCCTTCTCGAAATCAGTCAATCCACTTTCGGCAAGATTTACTTGTTGGGTTAAACTTCTTCCGAGCCATTTGTTCTCCCAAATTTGTTTCTGTCTTTCGAAATTTCGGGTGGACGAAACAATCTTTAATTCCACGCCATCTTCTTTCGCTTTTTGATGCATACGTTCCCAAGCATGCGCAGCTTCTTGCCTTAAGTAATGTTTGGTTTCTTCCGAAGATTGTTTTTCAATCAATACAAAATCAGGATGGTTGGCTGGATTAAATTGTCCAAGTAAATCGGATTTTTCGAGCATCTCAATTCAATTTTAAATGAACAAATCCTGCTTTTTCGGAGGATCCAAATCGATATTGGTAGAAATACACTCCTTCTGGAAGGGTTTCTCCAGACGATGTTTTTCCATCCCAACACACATTGTTTTCCAAGGCACTATCAAACAGAATTTCTCCCCAACGATTAAATACTTTCAATTCGGAACAGGGTACGAATGCGATGTCTTGAGGTGGTGGTGCCAATTGCATTGCTGGACTAAAACAATCGTTCTTACCATCGTCATTGGGAGAAAAGGCATTCACATCATTTTCCTTGTAATACGCTGAAATATCGTTGATGT
>JBBALS010000412.1:0-2185 GCA_040402915.1 Flavobacteriales bacterium | reverse complement strand
AATCTAAGTAAAGAGGCAATAGAATCTGAACTAATATTAAATGCTATGCTCGGTTTCCAAGTCAATTTTGATGGAAAAGTTCAGCAAGTATATTCGATAAGCAAAGTAGGATTTGGAATCGACGAACAACTGATATCCGAATTAGGCAAGGTTAATTTTGTTCCTGCATCGCAAGGAAATATGCCTTATCGCTCTGAAGTAGTATTGGAAATCCCAATCAACACCAAACAGATTTCAGAATTCAATACGGGCATTGGAGAATAAAATTACTTCCCAATAATTGTTACAATCCCTTTTTGTGTATCCGAATTTTCGTTGTGATCTAGATGTGCAACAAAGTAATACGTTCCACAAGGCAATTTATCGCCATTCATATCGGAACCATCCCATTGGAAAAACGGATTGATGGATTCAAATACTTTCGAGCCCCAGCGATTGAAAATGACAATGCTGAATTTCTTATAAGCGAATGTTTGTCCTGCGATAAAGAAATCATTTATCCCATCACCATTCGGAGAAAAAACATTGGGGAGTTCCAAAGGTTGGTAACACACTTCCACGTTTAATAAGAAAGAATCGCGATAAGGACACACCTTGCCAGGTTGGAAAATATCTACATAATACCAAGCACTATCGGCTACTTCAATGGATTGACTGGTTGCTCCTGTATTCCACAAATAGGATGTTCCAAGGGAGTCCGATTGAAGTTGCGTCGTTTCGCCTTTGCATAGGTCAATCGTATACAAGTTGCTTGTGTCGGGATTTTGCACAAATACAGTCACTGAATCGCTTGCCCTACATGTTAAAGAACCATGGGCAGCAGCTATTTCAATTTCATAGGTTGTTGTGGTATCAGGATATGCGGTGTATTCTCTTTGATTCGATACTTGTTCATTATCGACAGACCAATAATATTGAAACCCAGTTCCTTCTTGAGCGCTCAACAAAACAGCTTGTTCAGCACAAATGGTTGTATCGTTATTCGTAACAGGCTCGGGCAATGCATAAACAGTGATATTCTTTATTGAATTGGAATTACCACATTGGTTCACCGTTTCTAGCGAGATAGTGGTTGTTCCAGCGGTTGGGAAATAGATACTGGCATTATTACTTAAGGAATCGACAATCGAACCAGTATTTACATCCCAAGAATAATAGGTGTTTTGATATAAGTTGCTCAAGTATGTAAGCGTGTCGCCAATACATGCTTTTACAGGGCCCGAAATGGACGCATTGGGCGCACCAATTACTGTAATTAATGCAGGTGAAGATCCTGGTCCCGCGCATCCAAAATTGGTTTCGGTTACACCTAATGTGTAATTGCCCGCGCCATTAAATAAAATCCCACTGTAAGGACCGCCTTCATAAAAATTAGGATCGGCATTTAATGACCATACGTACGTTGAACTAAAATTATAAGGACTCAATAAAAACCACAATCCATCACTAATGCAAATGGTTGTATCACCATCGTAAGGAATGGATTGAAAGGTATTGATATCAATGAGTCCAATGGATAAAGGCGAAGGCGAAGGTGCTCCAATGGTTAATCTTACAACCGTTCCTGAAATATCCCAATTTTGGTCCGAATTGGTCGCCACAATGCGCATGTAATAGTTACCGGGAATCAATCCAACAGTAAACAAATTTTGAATGGTTGGGATGCTTAATTGTACAGTCGTATCACTTATAGCCGCCACCGAACCAACAACTCCCGTATTGATAACTCCAAAACTTTGGAAATCGAGAATTTGAATTTGAAATTCATTCGGAGGAGAATACACCGCCGCCGGTGGATCAACACCAATATTTACGGTAAGTAAGGTATCTCCACCGTTTACATCATCGATACAAAATTGTACATCTTGTTTTAGATTGGTTTCTATGTCGCAATGGCGAATGCAGAATGGTCCGTAAACATTTCCAATAGTAGATGGACTGCTCGAAACAACACGAATATAATAATTGCATCCCGCTGGAATCGGTTGGTTTTGCTCGCGGATTAATCCCGGAACATTGCCTTTGGGGATGGTTCCTGGCGGATAGGTTGTATTGTCGTTAACAAAACCAAGTATGTTTGGATTGGGTGGGAATAATCCGTTTGAATCGGACAGTTGTGCCACGTAGGTATTATTTAAAAACACACCTGTCGAATAAAAAGGGACATCTATAACGCTTCCCACAC
>JBBALS010000411.1:0-2190 GCA_040402915.1 Flavobacteriales bacterium | reverse complement strand
TTCGAACGTTTTGCTGTGTTGCACAGTAAGGTTCAGAAAGGGAAAGAGGAAGAAGCCGCAAAATTCCGCGATTATTTTAGTTTTAACGAACAATTGAGTCGTATTCCATCGCACCGTTTTATGGCTGTAATGCGTGGCGTAAACGAAGGCTTACTCAGTGTTTCTGCACTTCCTGAAGAAGATAAGGCGCTCGAAAAGTTGAATCGAATTTTTGTTCGATCAAAATCACTCTGTTCCGAACAGGTCGAAAAAGCGACCAAAGATGCCTACAAAAGACTCATTGCTCCATCATTAGAAAACGAAGTACTTGCGCTCATCAAAGAAAAAGCCGACAAACAAGCGGTTCAGATATTCGCCGAAAATCTAAGGCAATTGCTGATGAGTGCTCCATTAGGAGAAAAACGTGTTTTGGGAATTGATCCAGGTTTTCGATCAGGGTGCAAATTGGTTTGCTTAGATGAACAAGGTGCATTGTTGCACAATGAGACCATCTATCCGCATGCGCCTCAGAATCAAGACAAACAAGCCATGGCTAAAATTTCATCGCTTATTGCAGCGTATAAAATGGATGCTGTAGCTATTGGAAATGGAACTGCTGGTCGTGAAACCGAGCAATTGATGATGCGCATGCGTTTCGAAAAGCCCTTGCAAGTATTTGTGGTGAGTGAAAGTGGCGCTTCAGTGTATTCGGCTTCCAAAATTGCCCGTGATGAATTTCCAAACTACGATGTTACCGTTCGAGGCGCTGTGAGTATTGGTCGTCGCTTGCAAGATCCTTTGGCTGAGTTGGTGAAGATCGATCCCAAAAGCATTGGTGTGGGGCAATACCAACACGATTTGGATCAGAAACTTTTGGGTGATCGTTTAACAAATGTGGTGCTTAGTTGCGTAAACCAGGTGGGTGTTAATCTCAATATGGCAAGTGCTCATCTGTTAACGTATATATCGGGCCTTGGACCATCAATCGCTGCAAATATTGTGGAGTATCGAAATGCTCATGGTGCTTTTACTAAACGATCGGATTTGAAAAAAGTACCCCGTTTGGGAGATAAAGCTTTTGAGCAATGTGCTGGATTTCTTCGCATCGATGGCTCTGAAAATCCATTGGATAATAGTGCTGTTCATCCCGAGCGTTATAGCTTAGTTGAAAAAATGGCGAAAGATGCAGGATTCAAACTTCAGGATATTGTTGGGAGAAACGATTTGCGTCAGGTTATAAAAATCGAAAAATACTTGAGTAACGACGTTGGTTTACCCACATTGGAAGACATTCTCACAGAACTCGAAAAACCCGGACGTGATCCTCGTAAATCAGTGAAAGTGCTTCAGTTCGATCAATCAGTTCGCAAAGTGGACGATTTAATTCCTGGAATGGTTCTACCCGGAATCATTACCAATATTACGGCGTTTGGTGCTTTTGTGGATGTTGGAGTAAAGCAAGATGGATTGGTGCATGTTTCTCAATTGGCCGATCGTTTTGTGAGTGATCCGATGGAAGTGGTGAAATTGCATCAACATGTTAAAGTGCGTGTATTGGAAGTCGATATGGCTAGAAAACGCATAGCCTTTTCCATGAAAGACATCAAAGAGTGATTCATCAAACTGAACAATATTCTTGAAAATACGTTCGTAAAACCATGCAAGAAGAAAACGATTTTATTAACCCAATCGATGCCGATAAAGTTGCTCAAAATCCTGGGTTATTGCCGTATGCTCATACATTAAGCAGTGGCGTAATTAAACCCGACGATTTAGGGAAGATTAAAAGCAATGCCTTGCTTGCCATGGAGCAGCAAACTGATATGCAGCTCAATCAGCTTCAGCAACAAATTCAATTGTTATATAATCAAGCGCAAGAAATTAAATCGCGCACCGATATTTCCATTTGGATTTATCAATCGGATATGGGATTTGATCCAATTATTGGTCACACGTATCATTTATATGAAAAGAACGATGACCGACATTTTCTATCCATGGTTTCGCCAGAACAGTGGGGGAGAAGTAAAAAATTCAAACGCTTTGTTGCAACGGTTAAACTACTCGCCGATCACACTTGGGATGTTTTGAAGAAGGGTGAAGAAATAATTGAGGAGTAGCCTGTACTCAATTCCTATTTAATCACCAAAATGCTTCCTTGATGTGAAGCATCAATGATGGTTCCGCAGTCGGATTTATAGGCAACAGAAT
>JBBALS010000410.1:0-2202 GCA_040402915.1 Flavobacteriales bacterium | reverse complement strand
CACCCAACACGATTAATGAAGCTGAATTAAAACGCGTTGCAAAATTTTTCACAGCCATGCCTTATGAAGAATTAAAAGATCAAGATGATGGCTTTAATGAGGCTATTCAAAATAATAAAGCTTTTGCATCTTGGGCAAAACGCTCTGTCCATCTTCACAAGCAAAAAGGTTATCGATCAATTACCCTATCACTCAAGCCTCATGGCTTAGCTCCAGGTGACGCCACATCAGCACAAATGAGAATTGTGGCTGAACTTGCAGACCTTTATAGTTTTGGTGAGCTTCGTGTATCGCACGAACAAAATCTGATTTTAGCGGATGTTAAATTACAAGATATTTTTAAAGTTTGGGAAAAAGCAAAAGCCCACCAATTAGCAACGCCCAATATTGGTCTTTTAACAGACATTATCTGCTGCCCTGGCGGTGACTTTTGCTCACTTGCTAATGCCAAAAGCATTCCGATTGCAACGTCCATTCAAGAAGCTTTTGATAATCTCGACTACCTTCATGATATTGGAGAGCTAGAGCTTAATATTTCAGGCTGTATGAACGCGTGTGGCCACCATCATGTTGGCCATATCGGCGTCTTAGGTGTTGATAAAGACGGCTCTGAATGGTATCAAGTCACTATTTGTGGCAAACAAGGTAATAATGCAAGCTTAGGTTCCGTCATAGGTCCTTCTTTTGCTGCAGAAGAAATGCCAGGTGTTGTTAAAAAACTGATTGATGTTTACATCAAACATCGCAATCCTGAAGAAAGATTTATTGATACGGTAAGACGCTTGGGTGTGAATCCTTTTAAAGAGCATGTGTATGCATAATTCACAACTCATTCTTAATCATTCTATTGCAGAAGAAGAATGGATATTTGTAGCTCTTCCAAGTGGTAATGAAGAAGTAAAAAAACAAGCTGGTAAAGTTGTTTTATTCAAATTAACTGGTGAATCACTTCCTACGGATTTACAAATTAATGAAACAGTCATCCCGCAAACTGGAAAAATTATTTTGCCATTAAGTGTGTATTTAAAGAAACGTGATACGTTGAAGGTAAGAGTTAAAAATAATGAAATTGCTTTATGGATAGCGACACATGAAACTTTAGATACATTATTAGTTCTAGAAAAAGACATTAATATATTTCCGCTCATTGCAGTATTTGTGGAACGATTTCAAGATGGTCGCATATTTTCATTAGGTAACTTACTTCGCACACGGTATCAATTTAAAAATATATTGAGAGCTTTTGGAGACGTCTTACAAGATCAATTGTTTTACTTAAAACGTTCAGGATTTGATAGCTATCTCATTAAAACAGGTAAAGATGCCAATGAAGCATTAAAAGCGCTTCAGTCTTTCAGTGATCCATATCAAGGCGCAGTGGATGTGAAAGAGCCTATCTGGAAAAGGAAGGTGCGTTCATGAGTACCCAACCTATAAAGCTTACTAAAAAGCATATCGATACAATCGATATCAATGATGCACTTAGCAAAACGATTGAGGGAAAATCACAAAAAGTCCTTTCACTGATTCAAAAGAATATTGAAGAGCTACATTCTGTTGCTTTCGCAAATAGCTTAGGCGCAGAAGATATGGTACTTGTTGATCTCATCCGAAAAAATAAACTTAATGTTGAGATATTTTCGATTGATACCGGAAGACTCCCTTCTGAAACATACAATTTGATTCAAGAGGTAGAAGATAAGTATCAATTCAAAATTAAAATTTATTTCCCTAACCAAGAGAAAGTGGAAAGCTATATCAATGTTCATGGCATTAATGCTTTTTACAATTCTCTCGACTTAAGAAAATCTTGCTGTGGTATTCGAAAAGTTGAACCCTTAAATCGCGCTTTAAAAGATAAAAAAGCATGGATTACGGGTATGAGACAAGAGCAATCACAAACCCGATTGACGTTAAAAGATGAAGAATTTGATGAAGCCCATCAATCTCAAAAGTTAAATCCATTAAGCTCTTGGAGTGAACTTGAAATTTGGGCTTATATCAAAAAGAATGATGTGCCCTATAACGCACTTCATGATCAGTTTTATCCAAGCATTGGCTGCGCTCCTTGTACGCGAGCAATCTCTGAAGGAGAAGATGTCAGAGCTGGGCGTTGGTGGTGGGAAGACCCTCAAAATAAAGAATGTGGACTACACGTAAAATAATATGACAACACTCTCAAATTTAACGCATCTCGATTGG
>JBBALS010000409.1:0-2219 GCA_040402915.1 Flavobacteriales bacterium | reverse complement strand
TTATTATGTGTATCAGCTATCGAATAAAAAGAAACCTGAAGATTTATATCGTCTCCAGCCAGTCACGATGGGCGATATTGAACAAAATGTGACAGCCAATGGTACGATTAATCCTGTGAGTCTTGTGAATGTGGGTTCCCAAGTTTCAGGTCGTGTTAAAAAAATCTACGCAGACTATAACGATCAGGTAAAAAAAGGCCAAATCCTTTTAGAGCTTGAAGATGAATTATTTAAAGCACAAATTGCACAATCCCTAGGTAATGTAAAAAATAATGAAGCTTCACTCGAATTAGCCAAAGCGAATGAAGCAAGAATGCGAAACTTATTACAACAAGAATATGTGTCTAAACAAGAGCTCGATCAAGCGATTCAAGCTTTAAAATCTGCCGAAGCTCAATTAAGTACGACCAAAGCACAACTCAAACGTGATCAAACGAATTATGGCTATTCCATTATTAAGTCGCCTGTTGCAGGCGTTGTTGTGGACCGTGTGGTGGATGTCGGTCAAACGGTGGCAGCAAGCTTACAAACACCGACTTTGTTTAAAATTGCGCAAGACTTATCTAAGATGCAAATCGATACAAGTTATGCAGAAGCAGATATTGGCCGTATTCGAGTCGGCCAAACAGCTAAATTTAATGTAGATGCATTTCCTAATCAAAATTTTGAAGGTATGGTTAAACAAATTAGACTCAATCCAACAAATACGGCGAATGTTGTGACTTATGACGTCGTGATTTCAGTGGACAATCCAGATCAACTTTTATTACCAGGCATGACAGCGTATGTGAATATTAATTTTGCAAAACATGACAATGTTTTATTGGTACCTAACGCGGCTTTAGGTTATCGACCTAAAAATGAAGAAATGAAATTAGCTATGAAGAAAGATAAAAAATCAGATGACAATAAAGCTAAAACCAAGAACGACGATTTAGGTTCTGGCAAAGTTTATGTCCTAAGAAATAACAAGCCTGAAATGATTAGGGTTAAGACAAGCATTACGAATGGCAAATATACTGAGATAGTGACTTCAGATATTAAGCCTAATGAATTTGTGATTACGGCTGACATGTCAACAGATCAAAAACCGGGCGGCTCAAATGCACAAGGCCCTAGTCGTCCGCCACGAGTCTTTTAATCTATGACAAAAAAAGTCATTGAGATTCAGGGTCTTTATAAAGATTACGATACTGCTGCAGGTGTTTTTCCTGTTCTCAAAGATGTGAATCTTACGATTGATGATGGTGAATATGTTGCAATCATGGGCCCTTCAGGCTCAGGTAAATCGACTTTCATGAACATCTTAGGTTGCCTAGATCGGCCTACCAAAGGGGAATACATGCTCGATGGACATTCTATTAAATCTTTAAGTAGTAATGAGCTAGCAAAACTTCGTAACAAAACCATTGGGTTTGTTTTTCAGGGGTTTAATTTACTTGCGCGATCAACATTAGTTGAAAATGTATCATTGCCATTAGTTTATGCTGAAGATCAAAAAGAATTAAGAACAAAGATAGCTAAAAATATTTTAGAAAGAATGGGATTGGGTAATTATTTTGATTCTAAACCGAGTCAAATTTCAGGAGGACAGCAGCAGCGAGTTGCTATTGCAAGAGCTCTTGTTAATCAACCGCGCATTATTTTGGCTGATGAACCTACAGGTAATTTAGATAGTAAAACGAGTGATGAAATTATGAAAATATTTGATGAGCTTAATCAAATTGGAAACACTATTATTATAGTTACTCACGAAAACGATATTGCAGATCATGCGAGCCGACAAGTACGCTTCTTAGATGGAAAAATTGTAGAAGATCACTGTAATAAAAAAGAAAAGGTAGAGGCTTAAATGTTTTTTTCCATGTTGAGTGAAGCCTGGCATGCCATGGGCGCAAATCGTCTTCGCACATTCTTAACTATGTTAGGTATGGTGATTGGTGTGGGCGCTGTGATATTGATGATGGCCATCGGGGAAGGCGCCCAACAGTCTATTAAAAGATCGATTGATTCGATGGGTAGCAATCTATTCGTAATTTTGTCGGGCTCTTCAAGCGCCTCAGGTTCGAGAAGTGGGTCAGGTAATTCTTCAGCGCTCAATATAAATGATGCGAATGCTATTGGGGACTTGGAAGATATTGCAGCCATTTCTCCGATAAGCACCGGCAATGCGCAAATCATTTTTTCAGGTAACAACTGGAATACGTCTATTATTGGCA
>JBBALS010000408.1:0-2221 GCA_040402915.1 Flavobacteriales bacterium | reverse complement strand
ATAAGCAACAAAGTGAAGTAAAAAAAATTGCAAATTTAAAATGACTCGATACACTTCTGATTATTGAGTCATATATTGTAGACAAATAATACCATAAACCTGATTATAATTTCTATGATGAAAAGACTTCTTTAAGTTTATTCGGTTGTTTTATATAACTATTGTATATAGTTCCTGTCAAAATCGACATTCGGGTTATTTAACTCTTTTACTAATTATTCCATTTCTTTTATTTTACAAAAAATTTACCTGCACAGCTTATTTCCAAGCTATTGTAATTTCGATTTTCTTTGGAAGAAAAAATACCTTTTGGTATCAATGCCAGGTTAGATGGTTGAATCGCGCCTGGCATTGTTTTTCCATCCCTCTCATTAAATACTTCATTTCAAATAGAATAAGCGGAAATCTAAGCCGCACAGAATCTTGATCGACAAACCGAACAGATTTGACATATTAAGCCCAATTATCAAATTCATAAATAAATCACGTTTGTATGGAACTTTTTTCTAATTTCGTCGCTTGCATTTAGCTCCACAAACTATATCAAAACATGAGACAACTTAAGATTACCAAGCAGGTTACAAACCGGGAAACAGCATCCTTAGACAAGTACCTTCAAGAAATTGGTAAAGTTGAACTCATAACAGCCGAAGAAGAAGTGCAATTGGCGCAACGTATTCGTCAAGGTGATCAATCGGCTTTAGAAAAACTGACTAAAGCAAACTTACGTTTCGTAGTATCTGTATCGAAACAGTATCAGAATCAAGGATTGAGTCTACCGGATTTAATTAACGAAGGAAATCTTGGTTTGATTAAAGCGGCTCAACGTTTCGATGAAACTCGCGGATTTAAATTTATCTCTTACGCTGTTTGGTGGATTCGTCAATCAATTCTTCAAGCTTTGGCAGAACAATCTCGTATTGTTCGTTTGCCTTTGAATAAAATTGGTTCTATCAACAAAATCAATAAAGCATTCTCTAAGCTAGAACAAGAATACGAACGCGAGCCTAGCGCAGAGGAAATTGCAGAATTGCTCGAACTTACTGAGAACGATGTAAAAGAAAGCATGAAGAATTCTGGTCGTCACATTTCGATGGACGCACCCTTAGTTCAAGGTGAAGAAAGTAACATGTATGATGTTCTTCGTTCGAACGATAGTCCAAGTCCAGAAGCTGGATTGATTAACGATTCATTGCGTAAAGAAATTGATCGTGCACTTTCAACATTAACTGCTCGCGAAGCCGATGTGATTAAATATTACTTCGGATTAAACGGAGAACACGCCATGACCTTGGAAGAGATTGGTGAGAAATTCGATTTAACGCGCGAACGTGTTCGTCAGATTAAAGAAAAAGCCATTCGTCGTTTGAAACAAACATCACGAAGCAAAATCTTGAAAACATACTTAGGATAATAATCCTGATCCCAATTCGAAAACCCTTCAGAAATTCTGAGGGGTTTTTCATTTCTAATAAGATTGAGAGAACGCATAATTGTATATTCGCCTGTTAAATAGAGCATATTGCTATGATGAATTGGAACAACTGTTTTTCGGGAGAACGTTATGGAATCCATTCTGAATTTCTAAACGAACGCACCGAATACGAACGCGATTGGGATCGTATCATATTTTCAAGTGCTTTTCGACGATTGCAAAATAAAACACAGGTTTTTCCTCTACCCGATGAAGTATTTGTGCATAATCGACTAACGCATTCCTTAGAAGTTGCAAGTGTTGGACGTTCATTGGGGGAAATTATTGGGAAGCACATCAGTGAATTTCCAGAAGTAAAAGCAAATCCAGTCGCCTCTGAATTTTATAGGTATCACCTTAAAAATGTCGTTGCAAGTGCCTGCCTGGCGCACGATTTAGGAAATCCTGCATTTGGGCATTCTGGTGAAGAAGCCATTTCCAAATATTTTATAGATCGCCAAAACGACACTGCTTTCAGACAACTTTTCAACGATCAGGAATGGTCCGATTTAATTGCCTTTGAAGGAAACTCCAATGCGTTTCGCTTGCTTACCAATCAATTCAGTGGACGTGTTCAAGGTGGCTTTCGACTCACCTACTCCACCTTAGGTTCTATCTTGAAATATCCTTGTAATGCATCGGCTTCACTCGGTAAGAAAGGCCCTAAACACCGATCTAAATATGGCTTTTTCCAAGCCGATCAAACAGCTTTTATTGAAGTAGCTGAAAAGTTGAATATGATTCGGG
>JBBALS010000407.1:0-2221 GCA_040402915.1 Flavobacteriales bacterium | reverse complement strand
GCTATAAATCGATCGGGCGGTTTTAAATCATGGAATTCATTATTGAAACGTAATTTTTTTGGTGTTTTAAGAAAGCACCTTACTTCAAAATTTGTTGGGAATGATTCTGAATAATGCGCTGATAGTTGAAATATCGATGATGATGTTGATGCGTGAGAATCTTGAATTTTCAATGCATACTGAGCTTCATCACAACATGAATCCATTGTTGACTCCTCATCACACCCACAGGTTAGTTCATGAAATGGATTGAATGTAAATGAACTAAATTCTCCATGGCAATAATGTGCCTGAAAACGAATCCCTGCTGTACTGATTAAATACAGGAATAACAAGGATATGGAGAGAAGTCGTTTCAATTTCTAAGCTGATATTTGCAATGGATTACACGTAAAACCTATCGAAATCAAGGAATCAATTATAATTTGTTGACTGATATTATCCTGTAAAACAGTTAATATTTTATCGGGGCTTTGTGTATCTACATTCCAATTTCCCTCTCCAAGGATTGCATTGAGTGTAGGCGAAACTGCCCGCACACAACTTGCGCAATTAATTGATGTTGAAAATTGAAGATGCTTCATTTTTTATCGATTGTTTCACTAAATCTGGTTGTCAAACCGAACGAATTATAGTAGGTTTGATGCCGTTTCAATTTTAAAGAATGTACAAAGATATAAGAAGTCGCTTATTGCTGATTACAAGTTTGCTAATTCTATTTTTTTCCTTGAACAGCTATTCTCAAAAGTACGATAAATATTGGGTCTTTTTTAAAGATAAACCCGACACCAATTTTGATGCGTATGCTTATTTCGATTCAAAAGCAATTGAACGAAGGATGTTACAAGATTTACCCTTGTACGATTGGACCGACTTACCTGTATCAACAAAATATTTGACACAGGTTCAAGAAAATTGCATGCAATTAAAGATGCATTCTCGATGGTTTAATGCAGCAGTTGTCATTGCAACTGAAGAACAGATTTCGAAACTGTCCATGTTTAATTTTATTGAACGAATTGAACAATGTTATAAGTTGGATGTCCAAGTTGCATCGCATGAAAATTTGGAGAATTTGATAATTAGCGATGATGATGATGAAGATCTTCGTCTCCTGGAAAAACAAACAGCACGCATGGGAGCCGATTTGTTTGCGTCAAAAGGTTTAACTGGCAAAGGAATCCGCATAGCTATTTTTGATGTTGGATTTACAGGAGCAAATGATCATCCTGCATTTCAACATATTCGCAGTAGAAATGGGGTTTTAAAGACCTGGGATTTCGTTAAAAATGAAGAATTTGTTTGGAAAGGTGGCACGCATGGAACTGCTGTTTGGTCCTGCATTGCTGGAAAATTAAAAAACCGATGGGCTGGCTTAGCAAGTGAATCTGAATTTTTACTAGCACGTACAGAAATAGGAAATAAAGAACCATTCTCTGAAGAAGAAAATTGGATTGCCGCTGCCGAATGGGCCGATAAAAAAGGAGCCGATATCGTTAATAGTTCTTTGGGTTATGCAGATACACGTTATTTTCCAAGACACATGGATGGAAAAACAACCTACATTACCCGCGGAGCAAACATGGCTGCACGGAAAGGAATGCTAATCGTAAATGCGATGGGGAACGAAGGCGAAAGTGCTTGGCATATTATGGGAGCTCCAGCCGATGCAGATTCGGTTTTGTCGGTTGGTGGTGTTGCACCTTGCTGTAATTCACATATCAATTTCAGTTCGTACGGCCCAACACGCGATATGCGTTTGAAACCCAATGTATGTGCACAAGGACGAGTGTTTTGCGCAAATCCGAATGGTGATGAAGCGGCAGACGGCACCTCGTTTGCGAGTCCATTAGCTGCTGGATTTGCCGCCTGTGCATGGCAAGCTAAACGCGATTTGAAAGCAATGGAATTATTTAAAGCGTTAGAAAGTAGTGGACACCTATACCCCTACTTCGATTATGCCCATGGATACGGTGTTCTTTCAGCGAAACGTTTTTTGGAAGGTATTGAAGACTCAAGTTCATTTGAAATTCAGAGAGCAACAGTCACTTCTGAAGAAGGGATAAGCTCTGAGATGTTTAATGTTGTAGTGAAAACATTCGATTTAAAGGAAACAGAAACGGACGATTCTCATTACATGTATTATAGTATGATGAATCCCAAAGGCGGATTGGATGAGTATTATGTCATTAATGTAATCCAAGAAATTCCTCTGAGTTTT
>JBBALS010000406.1:0-2231 GCA_040402915.1 Flavobacteriales bacterium | reverse complement strand
TTCACGCGGGCAATGGACTCGAAGCATTGCAAATGCTAAGAGGTGAAACAGGCAAAGAGCAAATCCCAATGCCGCGAATTATCTTATTAGATTTAAACATGCCCCGAATGGGAGGAATTGAATTTCTCCACGAACTCCGTAAAGACGAGATCTTAAAAAATATTAGTGTTTTTGTAATGTCAACTTCCAATGAAGACAAAGACAAAGTCGATGCATATAATTTGAATGTTGCCGGCTATATTCTAAAACCATTGTCGATGGAAGGTTTTGTAAGTGCCGTATCAATTCTAAAAAATTATTGGACTTTGTGTGAATATCCTCATTAGGATGCAACCAAAATTCTAAGTTGCCGTAAACGCAGTCAAAAATTAAAACAAATAGCTGGTTCAATTAAATTGGAACAGTCTTATTTTTTAAAAAAGGACTGAGTTAAACATTAAATTATTTCTGGTTGAGGACGATGAAATTGATGCTATTTCGTTTGAACGCGCTCTTAAAAAATCAGGAATCAATTACAGCCTAAAGCATTGTAAAAATGCATCTGAGGCATTAGAAGAAATAGTAAAAGAGGAGTATCATTGCATTTTCCTCGATTATCAGCTGCCCGGAGTTGATGGATTAGTGCTCTTAAAAAGAATGAAAGAATTAGGTGTTCATGCACCTATCGCAGTTTTAACATCGCAAGGAGATGAGAAAATTGCTGTTGAAATGATGAAAGCTGGCGCATTCGATTATTTTCCAAAAGCGGATGTGAATGCTGATAATATCACCAAAATTATTCATGCAGGAATTCGTCTAAACGAAATTCAACTTCAGAAAGTGGAAGCCGAACGTGCTCTGAAAGAAAATAACAATAAACTTAATACCATTCTTGAAAGCACTCATGCGATGATATTTTCGGTCGATTATGATTTGAAATACACTGCTTTTAATACTACGTTTAAAAAGTCGATCGCAAACTTATATGGGAATATTCCTGAATTAGGGAAGCCCTTTTTAAATGATGTTTCTATTCAAAAGGATTTATCGGTCTTTCAAAATTGTCTTACAAAATCCTTACAAGGCGAACATGTTAATTTAACCGAAGAGTTCGGAAACTCAGAACATTGTTCTAATTTTTACGATTTGAATTTCAATCCCATTGTAAATGAATTTGGGAAAGTTCGAGGTGTGGCAGTTTTTTGCCAGGACATTACAGAACGTAAGAAAATTGAACGAGAAATTTTAGAAGCTAAGTTTGAGGCAGAACGAACGGCCAATGCGAAAAGTGAGTTTTTGAGTAACATGAGCCATGAAATTCGTACTCCAATGAACGCGATTATTGGATTGTCGGAATTACTCTTGAAAGAAACTTTGAGCGATAAACAACTTGAAAATCTAAAATCCATTAAGTATTCTGCCGATAATCTTCTTGTTATTATCAACGACATCCTAGACTTCTCTAAAATAGAATCTGGTAAAATGGAATTTGAAGAAGTCAATTTCGACTTAGAAAATAAAATTCATGAGATCCGTAAAACGTTCATCTTTAAAGCGGAGGAAAAAAATATAGGATTGAAATTCAGATTAAGTGATCGTGTTCCAAAATTTCTAATTGGAGATCCATTTCGATTGAATCAGATTCTACTCAACCTTTTAAGTAACGCTGTTAAATTCACCAAGGAAGGAACAGTTTCACTTTTTATTGATCTTATTGAAGAATCGAATGAATCCGTTAAACTGAAATTTGATGTTATAGATACTGGAATTGGTATTCCTAAAGATAAATTAGCCTCGGTTTTTGAAAGTTACACCCAAGCATATACAGATATCACCCGACGATTTGGTGGCACTGGATTAGGTTTGGCCATTACTCGTCAGCTTGTTACTATGCAAAATGGGGAGATCTCTCTAGATTCTCAATTGGGAAAAGGAACCACCTTTACAATTATACTTGAATTTCTAAAAGGAGTCAAGATCGAACAAGGAAGCAAAGATGAAGTAATTGCCGAACTGCTTGAAAAACGCGATTTTCATGGCGCACATGTTTTATTGGTTGAAGATAATATCATGAATCAATTTGTTGCCAATCAAGTGCTTGAATTGTGGAATGTCAAAGTTGACTTCGCAAATAATGGATTGGAAGCTGTCGATAAATTGAAAATAAATGATTATGCATTGGTATTAATGGATTTGCAGATGCCTGTGATGAGTGGATATGAAGCAACGAGTTTCATCAGAGACAAAACAAA
>JBBALS010000405.1:0-2234 GCA_040402915.1 Flavobacteriales bacterium | reverse complement strand
TATCGGTTAAATTCATCTACAATTACCCAAGTGTTGTAAAGATTGAATTGGCTGGATTTCGAATCATGGCAGGCATTTTAGAAGATTTTGTCGAAGCGGCCATCACCGAAAAGTCGAAACGCAACAGCATGCAAAAAAATCTGCTTGGGCTTTTACCGTCGCAATTTCAATTTCAAGAAAGCGATTCTGCCTATAAAAAAGCATTGGCCATGATCGATTATGCATCTGGCATGACCGATTTGTATGCACTCAAATTGTATCGAAATTTAAGAGGAATAGAAGTTCCCACGATTTGATTCGAATTTTATCATAAAACACAGAATCAATAGATCATTTTCAATTTTGGTTTGAATCTTTTTACACAGGAATTAAATGCTAAATTTCACTATAATTAGTTATTGATATGAATGAAGGATTCCATCATATTTGTTAAATGATATCTTTAGTAATTTATGATGACAATCCCAACCGAAGGGATAGCTTGAAAGTGTTGTTAGATTCGGCCGACGGTTTTCGAGTATTGGGAATGTTTCAAAATTGTGCGGAAGTTTCAAAGCAAATGGACGAACTCAATCCCGATGTTGTGTTAATGGATATTCAAATGCCTGATGTTGATGGCATTCAGGGTGTTAAAATCATTGGTGAATTACATCCACATATTAAAGTCATCATGCAGACTGTGTTTGAGGATGACGAAAAGATTTTCGAAGCATTACGCTATGGAGCTTCTGGCTATATCCTCAAGAAGACAGAGCCACAGCGAATTATTGAAGCGATAAAGGAGGTCATTGAAGGGGGTTCTCCCATGACACCAAGTATTGCAACTCGGGTTTTAGGCTATTTCAGAAATCACAACGAATCGATTACCAGTGAGATTTATGGATTGTCGGAACGCGAAAAAGATATTTTACATCGATTGGTTGAAGGAAATAGCTATAAAATGATTGCCGATCAGTTATCAATAAGCTATCATACCGTAAATTCTCATATTAAAAAAATCTATCGAAAATTGCATGTTAACTCACTTGGAGAAGCTGTAAGCAAGGCAATTAATAATAAAATTGTTTGATGCATGAAACAATTAGTGCGCAGCCTTTTTGTTTTGTTCGTTTGCTTTTTTTGTTCTTGCAACAAAGAAACAAAAACACTCGATCCCAATAGTATTCGAGCTAATGTAATGGCCGATTTACAAATGGCAGCCGATTCTATGGAAGTATCGGCGAATGATATTGCGGAACAAATTATTCTGAAACATTTAAATAAATCGGCTGATAGTATTAGTTCATTGGAGAAGTATTATCTCTATGCATTTGAAGCAGAGATTTTTTACTATTCGGCATTGTTTGATCAAGGAATAAACAGCATTATAAAAGCGCGCAAGCAAGCAGAGTTGCTTCATGAAAACAAACTAATTGGAAGTTGCGAGAATATTTTGGGCTTATTATACAGCAATAAAAACTTACCCGACACCGCATTAAAACATTTTAGAATTGCATTAAATCTCATTCCTGAATTGGAAAATTCGAAATGGCTATCGAAACAATTTCATGTGTATAATAACATGGGGGAGGCTTTTCTTAAATTAAATCAACCCGATTCTGTTATTTATAATGCCCGTAAATCGCTGAATATATGCAAGAAATTAAAAGATAAACGCGGGATGGTTTTTGCCTATTGGACTTTGTCGGAAGCCATGCTTCAGAAAAACAATCCTGAAAAAGCAATACAATTGGCAGATTCAGGAATTACACTTTGTGAGCCCAATAAAATAATGGATGGTCATTTGTTTTTACTCACATCTAAAATCAACGCCGCTTCTAAGCAAAGTAATAATGCAACTATTTACTCTTCAGTAGAAGCTGGAAAGGATGTTTCAAATTCCACTCTATCAACACCTTATTCACAAATTGAATTTTTGAAACAAGCTGTTCAATCGCTTTTAAAAATCGGTGACTTTGATAAAGCGGCTCCATTGCAGCAACAGCTTATCAACCTAGATGAAAAAATTAGATTAAAAGAAGAGAAAATTAGGATGGATATCTTAGTGAATTATTTCAAAAATGAGCAACATTTATTTCAAATCCAACAAGAAAAATCGAAACAAGAAGCCGAATTTCGCTTGACACGTTATTTAAATATTTCACTTATCGCTTTCCTAATTTCAGTAATTGTTGCGATAATTTTTTACCGAAATACATTGCGGCAAAAAGAGAAATTACAAATGCTGCATTTTG
>JBBALS010000404.1:0-2235 GCA_040402915.1 Flavobacteriales bacterium | reverse complement strand
TCGTTTTCATAATTCGAATGTTCTTGGAGGTTATCAAACCTAAGAAGCAATTAAGCAATTCTTAGTTACACAAGCGTTATAGATTTTACCGATTTACAATTCACATCACTCATTGTCAATGACATAAAAAATACTTTTCAAATCCAATTAGATAAAATGAATTACAAAAGAACACATTAATCCAAATAAAAACGCCCTGAATCCGAAGAAACAGGGCGTTGTGACGTTCGTGTTTTTAATGCGTCGTTCTACTGAAGGCAAGAGATCCAATACTGAAGCCAGTAACACGACTTCCATCTTCTGTTTTTTCGCGTTCAATATTCACCGTTCCGCGGGTTAGGCGCTCAATATTTCGGTAACTGGTTTCTGCCAAACCTTCATTTCTGATTTCGTTGAGTGGCTTTTCGAATTCTCGTTTTTGCTTCTGGAACAAAATTCGGGCTTGGGCAATAAGGAATTCTTTAGGGCTTAAAAAATCAGGTTCAACCGAAGCCCGAGAACTAGATGCAAACTCTTGGCTAGTTTCTTCGGGAAGAATGGGAATGTAATCGAATGGTAATTCAAATACGGGAATCGATTGTGCTTTCAGTGAAGGCAAAAGAGCAATACTTTCTTCTAACTGAACAGCTGGAACTTCCATACCATTGGGAGCTTGCATTTTCTTTTTGGGCAAAACTGATGACGCAGGATTTACATTAGGTTGTTCAATTGGAGATTCAGTAACATGATCAGTAATCTTTGGTTGAACCGGACGAACTTGTTGAATGCTATCAGGTTGAATGCTCGCCATTCCGGAATCTGATTCGCCTTTTTTAATTAATAGAGAATATGCGCCAAACAAAAGTGCAAGGGAAGCAGCAACGGCAATCCAACGTGACCAAATTGGAAAAACACGAACTCCTTCAACTTGCTGATACAAGGTCGCTTTTTCTTCAAACACAATATGTTCTTGCGGCAAGACTGTCTTTTGAAACGCTTTCCACTGGAGTTGTTTGCTTGGATTATTTTGCAAACTTGCTTCAAATGCTGATTGCTCTCTTTCGCTAAGCAGTCCTTCGAGGGCTTTTACAGCCAAATCATCAAAACTTCCTTGGGGTTGAAATTGCTTTTTGAGGAATGACTTCGCTGTATATTCAATGTCTGAATCTTGTTGAATATATGAGTGAGCAAATGCTTTAAATTCCCTTGTCCAATGAGGGTTTTGACTGAGAAAATAATCGAGTTCGTTCTTCTCGGCAGCAGTAATCGATTTATCGTAAAATGCGACACATAAACTTTCGAAGCGTTCTTTAATAGCAGCCTCGTCTTTGTGCAATTGGTGTTTAAAGTCTGCCGAAATGATTTCACCCGAAGGCAAAGTAAACTCCATCAAATTCTCCACATCCGTTTGCAATTCAGGATATTGCTCCATAAAAAGTAGTAGCTCTGCAGTATCCTCTGCGCTGAGATTTCCTTCTGCATAATCGAGCAGCCAGGCTTCGTAATTGCTGAAATTGATCCGATTCATAAGACCACCTCCATTCGAACCAAATAATTTTTCAGAAAAACGCGTGCTCTGAAAATATACACTTTCACTTGACTCTCATTCAATCCGGTAATACGACCAATTTCATCGTACGAATACCCTTCGTAATCGCGAAGCATGATTACCGAACGCTGATCTTCAGGAAGTTTGGAAATGGCTTCATTCAAAATACGTTTTAAGTCAAATTCCGGATCTTTTGATGAATCGGGAATTACGTTTAATGAAGTGTCGGAAGGTTCTTGGCGTTTCTTTTTGCGAATGCGCTCCAACATAATTCGGTAAGCGGTAGTAAACAGATAGGATTTCGCTTTTTCAAAAGAAACTTCGGAAGCTTTGAGCCAAACCCGCTCGAAAGTATCCTGCACAACATCACGAGCTTCGTCCTCATCGCGCATGTTCTTGAGAATGAAACGGTAAATGTTATCAGAAAACTGATCGACGCTTTGATTGAATTCAGCTACAGTCAATTGAATGGGCTTTGGGGATTAAGAGTCTTGAGTGCTTCACTAAGTTACAGTGAAATGAAAATAAAAGAAGATTTTACTGAAGTGCTTGAAATAATAGCGTTTCGATAACTATTTATCCTGAGTCTGAAAAATACCTCATAAAAAAGCCAGATTGAATCGCTCCTATCTGGCTTTTTTATGTTTTAACTAGCAATATTATAAACCATTCAAATTGTATTTTTTCGGATATTTTAAGGTATATCC
>JBBALS010000403.1:0-2236 GCA_040402915.1 Flavobacteriales bacterium | reverse complement strand
TGATCAGAGTTTAGGTGGAAGTCCATACATTCCAGCTCCTCGAAGTGGGTTTGTTATTATTGCAACAGACGATTCAACAAATGTTACCATTACTCCAAAAATTGACATTCTAAATCACTTAGCAGGAGTTCCGTTTTCAATCTATTTAAATCGTGGGCAATCGTATTATTGTGAAGCCATCGATCAAACAGGACCAGCAAAACCCGCAGGTACAAAAATAGAATCCGATCGTCCTATTGCAGTTTTGATAAAAGACGATATGATTGACCTGAATCTGGCTACCGACGGAGGTGCTGATTTAGCAGCCGATCAATTAATTTCTGTTGAGCAATGCGGATTTAAACACATTGTAGTTAGAGGCGATTTAGGTGCACCTGGCGATAAAGCGTATGTATTAGCAACGGAAGACAGCACTGAAATTTTCGTCGATGGTAATACAATTCCTGATACCATCTTGAATACTGGTGAGCAGTATATTTATTCGTTTGCCGCTGCTGCTGGATTTATTGAAGGAAGCAAACCAATTTATGTATTACACATCTCCGGAGTTGGCGACCAGATTGCGGGTGCTATCATTCCATCACTCGAATGTACTGGTTCAACCCAAGTTGGTTTTACTAGAACAGGAAGTGCGAATTTTAAATTGAACTTAACGATTAAAGCAGGTTCGGAAGGATCTTTCTTATTAAATAACAACGCTACGTTAATCACTCCAGCCGATTTTCAACCTGTTCCTGGAACCAATGGAAATTGGGTATTTATGAGAAAAGGATTTACGACAGCCGAAATTCCTGTTGGTGTAGGTTCATTGATTAAAAATACAGGCGATGAACTCTTTCACATGGGAATTACCTATCAGCAAGGAGCAAGTTGCAACTATGGATATTTCACAAATTTCTCCTACCTCGAACTTGGTATTAATTCCGAATTATGCCTCGGCGATTCTGCTGTTTTAGATGCTGGTCCAGGAAAAACTTCATATCTCTGGAGCACTGGTGACACAACACAAAAAATCACTGTATTTGATGCAGGAACTTATTTTGTGAGTGTATTAAGTGGAAATGAATGTACTGCAACAGATACCATCACAGTTAATTATTATGCACCTCCTGTTAGCATTCAAGCATCTCGCGATACCATTTGCGAAGGATCTCAACTTCTCTTAAGCGTGCCGGGAGTGTATTTATTTGAATGGCAAGACGGAAGCACCGATCCATTCTTTATTGCTTCCGATAGCGGTACATATTATGTCATTGTAACCGACTATCAAGGGTGTAGAGCCGCTGATTCTATCACAATTTACACTTCTCCAAGACCAATAACTCCGACATCTGTCATTCTACCATTCGACACTTCCATTAACTCGGATACTTTGTGTGCTGGAGAATCGATAGCGATGCAAATGGCTACTCTCGAAAATGCTAGTTATGCTTGGCAAGGTCCTAACAATACCATTTTCAATGGTCAAGATTTAACTTTGAGCAATATGATTATTACTCAGAGTGGAGAATACAAAGCCTATTATATAGTTGATGGTTGCGAGAGCTTTTTTGACACTTTATTTATTCAAGTAAATCCAACACCTGAAGCATACATTGGTTTATCCGACACATTATGCGATGTAAATGATATTATTTTAGATGCTGGTGCTGGTGTTGGCGATCAGTATACCTATTTATGGCAAGACAATTCAACCCAACAAACATTTACGGTTAATCAAGATGGATTATATTCTGTAATTGTGACCAATGGGTTTGAATGCTCAAAATCTGCATCTGTTACTTTAGCATTTTCAATAAGCCCTGATGCTCCAATATTAAGTACAAATGGTCAAAATGTTCTTTCTGAAATTTTATGCGAGGGAGAGCAATTGAGTTTAAGTGTTCCTCCAGTAGCTGGAAATGCTTATTACTGGATTTTGAATGGTGATACTGTTTCTTCAGTAGGCAATCAATATCTGCTGACAGATCTAGTATCCAATCAAACGGGTATGTATTTCGCATATTATTATGCAAATGGATGTGCATCTTTATCGGATTCAACAGATATCTCAATTCTTGTTAGTCCTCAATTTGAATTTACTGCGAAAGACACCAGTATTTGTGGGAATACGCCGTATTTACTTTCTGCTGCTTCAGTTACGGATGTTACATATGAGTGGCAAGATGCTTCTACAGAAGCGACTTATTTAGTAAGCTCGACTGGTGAATATTGGGTTACATTAACAAACGCTATT
>JBBALS010000402.1:0-2241 GCA_040402915.1 Flavobacteriales bacterium | reverse complement strand
TTTTTGTAATTTAAACAAAATCTAACCAATGACAAATGCCCTTTTACTCCTAATTTAATGTTAATGTTTGCTCGATGATTCTCAACCGTTTTATAGCTAATGAAAAGTTCCTGGGCAATTTCCAAGGTTGATTTATTTTGAGCTATTAAATCAAGAATGCGCGTTTCTGATTTCGTTAATCGTTTAATTGCAGCAATAATTAACTCTTGCTCTTTTTCATCCAATATCTCTCCATTCGAATTTAGTTGTGGTTCCAACATTTGGCTTTTCAATATTTCATCGCGACTTAATCGTGCTTGAATCGAATTCATTAATTCTGCGCTCGAAAAAGGTTTCACAATATAATCGTCGGCACCCAAATTCATCCCTGTGCGAATGTCACTCCTTTCGGACATCGCAGTCATAAAAATGAACGGAATTGTCCGCAGCAATGCATCATTTCGAACATGCTCTAACAGCCAATAGCCATCAAATTCGGGCATTAAAATATCTGAAATGATTAAATCTGGAAGGAAGGTTTTGGCAAGCAATAGGGCCTCATCACCATTTTCTGCCACTGCAACTTCAAATCCACATGATGTAATTGTATCCTGAATACTGTCCAGAAGAATTGGTTCGTCTTCTACAAGAAGTATTTTTTTAATTTTAATCGTATTCATGTGTAATTCGTAGAATGTAATCCAAGTAATTGGTGTTGATTTAAGTATTACTTAATAAAATATCAAGACTTTATTTTGGAAATAATTTTAAATGTACAAATATAGGTGATACCACTCTTATTTAATAATGAGTTATGAGGCAATCCACATAAAATTCAATCCTTGCATTGACTACATTTGCTTAAATATAATTCGAAAAAAACTTTAAAAATGCTATCAAATAAAACGGGGGTTTTATTACTTCAGCTTGGTACCCCAAACAGCCCCTCAACTTCTGATGTTCGTAAATACCTGCGTGAATTTCTGATGGATGGGCGCGTTATTGATGTGCCCTATTTACTGCGTCAAATTCTAGTAAACGGAATTATTGCAAACTTCAGAGCACCGAAATCGGCAAAGCTGTATAAAGAAATTTGGACTGCCGAGGGCTCTCCATTAATGATTTATGGGAAGCAGGTTGAAAAAGAACTTCAGCATAAACTTGGAAACGAATACTTGGTTGAACTGGGCATGCGTTACCAGCAACCATCAATGCGTGATACACTCGAACGTTTCAGAGCTGCAAAAATTACCAAACTAATTTTATTGCCATTGTACCCGCAGTATGCTTCATCGAGCACCGGTTCGTCCTTGCAATTAGCATTCGAATCCATTGCCAAATGGAATGTAATGCCCGAAGTGAGTGCCCTCTCATCGTATTATAACCATCCTGATTACATTCGACTATGGGCCGAAAAAGGGAAAGCGATGAATGACGGCAGTTATGATGCATTCATGTTTACCTTTCATGGTGTTCCTTGGCGACATATTCGCAGAACCGAATGTGGAGGAAATTGTCAAAAAGGCCCACAGGAATGCCCTGCTATAAATGAACAGAATCATGTTTGCTACAGAGCCCAATGTTTCGAAAATGCACGTGCCGTGAGAGATGCTGTTGGATTAGATCCTGAAAAAACATACATCAATTTTCAGTCGCGCTTAGGAAAAGATCCTTGGTTAACTCCTTACACAGACGAGACTTTAATTCGTTTGGCCAAAGAAGGGAAAAAACGTATTCTGGTGTTTTCTCCATCGTTTACTGCCGATTGTTTAGAAACGATTCACGAGGTTGGAGTAGAATACAATGAATTATTTCATGAGCATGGCGGCGAAAAATTGGTTCTTGTTCCAAGTATGAATTGTGATTCCGATTGGATTCGATTTCTTCAAGACAGAGTGCTTGAAAAATAATTAGAATCGAAATACCATTTCATGAATTCTCTCGTTTATTGGACGAATGCTTCCTAAACAATTACGTTTTCTTCATCCGTATTTGCATTTCACTGGCCTGCTTCTTATGGTTGTTGGCTTGCCTTTCTCATTATTACTGATGAGTCTTGCCCAATTTTTTGTTGTTGGAAATTGGATTCTCGAAGCGGATTTTAAAAATAAATGGGAGCGATTTAAATCCAATAAAGCGGCTTGGTTACTTTGTGGGATTTTCATTTTACTTCTTCCCGGATTGCTTTACACCCAAAACATGAACGATGGTTTGAAACTCGTTCGAATAAATTTACCCTTTTTCATCTTTCCCTTTTTCCTT
>JBBALS010000401.1:0-2244 GCA_040402915.1 Flavobacteriales bacterium | reverse complement strand
CTGACTTCGAAGCGAATCCGCGAAGTGCTAATATTCTTAAGCCCCAAATAACCTTTACTGATTCTTCGAGTAATTTTTCGGATAGTTGGCTTGAACCAGGCGATGGAATGCTAATTAATGATCCCAATATCACATACACCTATGCCGATACGGGCTGGTATGATGCGCAGTTGCATACAGTAAACACTGAAGGATGTTATGATACAGCGCATATAGAAATTCGTATTGATCCGGTTTATACCTGCTACATTCCCAATGCATTTTCTCCGAATGGTGATGATATTAATGAAACATTCCGCCCAATAGGTGAAGGGTTTAAAACATATGACCTCGTCATCTTTGATCGTTGGGGACATCAAGTTTTTCAAACAAACGACAGTCGTGCAGAGTGGGACGGACGTGTGAATGGGGGAGATTTAGTTGCGCAGTCTGGTGTTTTCAATTACCATCTTTCTGTCCGAGATATTCTCAATGTGGATTACAGTTACACTGGAATAGTAACCTTGGTAAGGTAAAATTTATATTCTTAACATTTTTGTTAGTAAAATCGAGGGTTATTTTAACAAAGCGCATTTTAATTGTAGGATTTTCTTAGTTTTACAAATTAGATAAAGAAACTACCGATTAAAAAATGTCGTTGAATTTCAATTTAAGCAGGTTCATTTCTCGATTATTGGGAATTTTGATATGCTTTTCGTTCGTTAGTAATTCTTTTGGTCAAGTTATTCAACAAATGACCAATATATTGCCACCGGACGTTACAACTTGTACCGTGCCAAGTGCATTTCCAACCCTAAATGCGGTGTATCCTCCAAGTATTACGGTCGCCGCAGGAACAGTAACGGGTTCGGGATACGCAACATCCAATATCACCATCGATAACACACCAGCTGCAGGAACAGCAGTTCCATTAACCGATGATGCTTTTGCGGGGCCATTTCCAATTGGATTCACTTTTAATTTTTACGGTGTCAATTACACCAATTTTTACGTAAGTGCCAATGGGTATATTGGCTTTACATCCCCACTTCCATCTACATTTAGCTTCAATGGTAATGATATGACTGACATTGCCACATTGTGTGATGCTAGCAATAATCTTCCAAGCAATGCAATTTTTGGTTATTATCAAGATTTTAATCCAAACGGAGTTGCCAATGCTGTTCAGTACCAAACAACCGGCTCGGCTCCTAATCGTGTTTTAACCGTTTACTTTTCTAATCTTCCTTTCTTTTCTGGTTGCGCAGGAACAAGTTCATTTCGTGTAAAGATTTTTGAAACTACTGGTGCTATTCAAATTCACGTTAACAATAAGCCAATTTGCTCAGGAATGTGGCAAGGAGGCGGGTATTCAGGGTTAGCACCTCAATGCCCAGCTACTGTAAGTGGTGGTTGTCCATCATACACAACGGGGGGAGCTGATGTTGCCCTTAATAATGTTGCTTTTCAATATACTCCTTTTATTGCAGGTAGTTCGGCGCCAATTACTGCAAATTTAAGTAGTGTTTCTTGGTCAGGAATTAGCGGTACCAATGGTAGTTCATTCAATATCACAAATACAACCAACACAACAGCATCACCAATAGTGTTAGGTTCTGCAACTCAATCGCCCAAAAAATATATCATTAAAGTTACCTACGATGTGCCTTGTGCCTCCGATATCGTATACATAGATACATTTGTTATTCGTTACGTTGCCCCACCAACATCATTATTTACTGCAACCGAAACTGGTAATGCTGCTTCTACATCCATTTGCTTGAGTCAGACAGCAACAATAACATATACAGGAAATGCTACAGCACCGCTATCGGCATATACGTTTTTGTGGAATTTTGATGGCGGAACTGCAATACCTGCGACTGTTGGAGCTGGTCCATTTCAAGTATCTTGGGGAACACCTGGGACAAAAAACATTACATTAAAAGTTATAGCCGGAACCTGTACTTCTGCTGTAACGACGAAGACAATTATTGTAAATCCTACCCCAACTTCTGCCTTCACAGTAAGTAATGCAACACTTTGTCTAAATCCTACTACATCCATATCTGCAAATACTACTGTAACTTTTACAGGTGTTGTGTTACCTGCACCTGCAACAGCACCTGTGTATACTTGGAACTGGAGTGGTGGAACAGTTGTGAGTGGAACAGGCGCGGGGCCTTATGTGATTAACTGGGGAACTTCGGGAACTAAAAACATTACACTTACGGTAAGTCAAAACGGCTGTACTTCAACCGTTAC
>JBBALS010000400.1:0-2264 GCA_040402915.1 Flavobacteriales bacterium | reverse complement strand
GCCGCATTCAATGTTGCTGGCAAAGGAAAAAGTTGCACATCAACTTGAATAGAATTTGAAGAATTTGTTTCTCCACAGGCATTTTGCAAAGAGGCGGTAAACATCCCCGATTGACTGACTGAGATAGCAGATTCTCCTTGAGAAAAAGGCAATGAATCGCGAAACCAATAAACTTGATTGGTGTTTGAATTGGAGATATTTAATTGAATCGAATCTCCTTCACAGAAATTCAAATTGCCTGATGCAATGATCGATTCAGAAGATGGCGATTGTAAGGCATCGATTGTGATTGTATCGGAAATGGAAATACCACATTGGTTATTTCGGATGCAATAGTAATTTCCGGGTTGTGTTGTTTGAATGGATTGAGCGGAATCAGGCAATTCCACTCCATTGCGAAGCCATAGAAAAATGGAAGTATCGGCATCAAATACTACTTCAATGTTCGCTGAATCGGAATTGCAAATCAAAAGCGTGCTTGAAGAAATTTGAGGAACTAATGGAAGCGGGATTTGCAAAAGTTGGAACGAAGAAGATAGAACAGAGCCACAGAAATTTTCTGCAATAACTTCGTATGTGCCCGTTTGGTTGGTTTGAAGTTGAGGAATAATCACAGATGGTATGGAATCTCCTTGAAAAATCCAAGTGAAATTGGTACGATCTTGCATCTCGGCAGAAAGTAAAACATTCTCTCCACAAAAAAAATCTGGCCCCAAAATACTTGGTTGATTGGGAGGACGACTTATCACAACCGAAATGTCTTGCTGAAATTCGATTCCGGTTGAATCTTGAATAAGCAATCGGATTTTATAATTGTTTCCCGCAGGAAGATCGGCTGCCAATTGAATAAATAGCGTTGTATCTGCAGTGAACCCTTCTCCAATGGGCGTTGGATTGAGAAAATTACCATTTTCATCACTTACAAATGCCTCTACAAATAAACTGTCTGGAAGTGGTGCTATAATTTGGAAAGGAGCTGTGACTTCAATTCCAGCGCATAAAGAATCGATATGCAAACTGAGATTTGCAAATTGCTGAACTTGGCAGGTTACGCTTGCCTCCCAACCTTCTGATTCAAGCGTTGAATCGGCTTTGAAGTATAAAACGAGTGTGCTTCCCCACGATTGAATGATTGTGGCAGTATCTCCAAAAGTAAAAGTAGCAATGGCGGTGGAATCGGGAATGCTTAAGTCGTAAACCCGAAATGTGTCGCCCTCGGCCAAATCTAAAAGTGAAAATGTAATTTGAAGCGATTCACCAACTCCAGCATAAAGCGTGTCCGTCGATATTTCTCCAGGTAAATAGTTTGCTGAGCTTCCTTGAGAATCTGAAATGAATTGTCCGCATGAACTATTTTGAGCTTTCGAGAATTGCGAAAATAGGATGAAAACAGAGTAACAAAGGAGGATTGAGCGAAACATACTTGAAAAGAAAAAAACGAGATACAAAGAACACAATTAAGCGCGAGTTAATTTATGAAAGACTTAACTTTGCCACGTTTATTTCATAAAACTATGCTTCAAGTTCCATTTCTCCGCGAAAACAAAGAATTAGCCATTGCTGGTTTGGCAAAACGAAACAATTTAGATGCACGCGAACGCATCGATCAAATTATTGCCATGGACGATGAGCGGAAGTCGGTGCAATTGGAACTCGACAATAAATTAGCAAGAGCGAATCAGATTGCGAGAGATATTGGCGAATTGTTTAAAGCAGGGAAAGCGGGAGAAGCCAACGTTTTAAAAGAAGAAACAGCCAGCATTAAAGAAGAAAGCAAACTTCTCGAAACCAAATTGGTAGAGCTTGAAGATGCCATTCGTCAAATTCTTTTTACCATTCCGAATATTCCAGCAGGTCCTATTCCATTTGGTCGTGGCCCTGAGGAAAACGTAACCGTTGAATCGCATGGAGAAATTCCAACACTTCACGATGCCGCTGTGCCGCATTGGGATTTGGCAAAAAAATACGACATCATCGATTTTGAATTGGGCGTAAAAGTGACAGGAGCTGGATTCCCATTTTACAAAGGAAAAGGCGCTCGCTTGCAACGGGCATTAATCAATTTCTTTTTAGAACGAGCAACTGCAGCAGGATATACAGAATACCAAGCACCTTTGATGGTGAATGCAGATTCTGGTTTTGGAACAGGGCAACTTCCCGATAAAGAAGGGCAAATGTATTACATGCCGGAAGATCAGTATTTCATGATTCCTACAGCCGAAGTGCCTATTACCAATATTTTTAGAGATACTATTCAAAAATCG
>JBBALS010000399.1:0-2266 GCA_040402915.1 Flavobacteriales bacterium | reverse complement strand
CTGAATCTGAAGTGATTGAAACACCGATGGAGCCAGAAGAGATCGCGGCGATGGAGGCTTTAGAGAAGAGCGATCTTGTTGGGGCGAAAGCTCAATACGAGAAATGGCTCGCCCGTAAACCGGGTGACGCCTTAGCGAAACTTGGTTTAGCACAAACTGAATTAATTATCCGGGTAAAAGATCTAGACCCAAACGAAGTAATGACACTTGCCGGTTCAAATCCGAATGAGATAACAATTCAACTAAAAGCCGCAGATGTAGAAATTGCCAGCGGATTAAATAAAGAAGCCTTTGCTCGTATGATTCGATTCGTGAAGGCAAGCGAGGGCGATGAGAAGAAAGCTGCACGCGAACATTTATTACAATTATTCTCACTAGTGGATCCTGCTGACCCAGATTTGATTGCGGCGCGTAAAGAGTTGGCGAGTGCGCTCTATTGAAATCTAAATTCTCTACGGTAGAACGTCGTGCTTTGAATTACCTATTTTTGCCATTCGGTATTGGCGGCATGGCAATCGCTACAAGATTCCCCGAACTTCGCGATCAACTTGGCGTTAACAACGGCACTTTCGGAACCTTACTAAGCCTTGGTGGAATTGGCAGTTTGCTTGCATTTATTTTTGTAGGAAACTGGGTTCACAGTTACGGAATAAAACCAATTGTTGCAATGGGATCGACTGGGTTATTTGCTTCACTTGGTCTCTTCCCACATATGCATAACCCCAATAGTTTTTTACTCCTAAATATTTTTGCTTCTTTCTGTTGGATTTCTTTTCATATTGCGAATAATGCTCAAGCAATCCATCGTCAGGAAGAGGTTGGCGAATTAATTTTGCCTAAACTTCATGGGCTTTGGAGCCTCGGTGCTCTTATAACTTCTTTGCTTGCAATTGTAATTACGCCTTTTGTAACACTTTGCTGGCACATGGGCATAATTGTTTTTGTCATGTGGCTTTTTACGATGTATGGCATCATCAAATCAACACCATATTTCATAGGCAAGAATGAGGAGGCTGATGCATTCCCAAGTTTTTCAATTAAAGAAATCGCTAAAACCTTTAGTTTCCAACCAGTAATAGTTTTAGCAATGGTTCTTGCAATGCAGGCCGAATTCTCGATTCAAGATTGGTCGGCAATCTATGCCAAAGACACCTTGAAGATGAGCGCTTCGGCAAGTATCTGGGGTTATGCGGTATTTATTGGAGCGATGATCATTGTTAGATTCAATGCCAAACGCCTTGCCGCAAGATTTAGTGAGCGTCAACTACTTTCCAAGCTACCAATCTTGGGCGGTGTGGGTTTTGGAGTCTGTATCTCACTTGGAACTTGGCTATCGCAAACAAACCAAATTTTGGGATTCATAGTTTCTCTAGTTGGTTTTGCACTTGCCGGATTTGGCTCTTCGATTTTGGCACCAACGTTATTCGCAATTTCCTTTAGAAATTCTTCGCTGCCAAGCAGCGTTGTTGTCGCTCGTATTGGACTTACTCAGGTAATCGCAACATTCATTGCAAAATTTATAATTGCGTGGGTTGCCCAAGCCACATCAGTGACAGTTGCAATGCTAATTCCAGCACTAATGTTGCTTGCCACAGCAAAGTTTTCTTACCTTGGCAAAACTACAAAAGATTAATCTCAGCCAGAGCCTTCAGTATTTCCTGGATCTGCAGCACTGATGTCAGTTAGGCGATACTTATCAAGTGCCTGTTGAACTACCTTGGCTTTTACTTCGCCAGCTTCAGCAAGTCTTGATAGCGCAGCAACAACAATCGATTCTGCATCAACTTTAAAGTGACGTCGAAGCGCGCCGCGAGTATCTGACAATCCGAAGCCATCGGTTCCAAGTGAGTAGAAATCTTGTTCAACCCAAGGAGAAATTTGATCTTGAACTGAGCGCATGAAATCGCTAACAGCAACAACAGGACCATCTTCGCCGCGAAGTTTCTTAGTTATGTAAGCAGATTTCTTATCGCCAGGATTTAATAAGTTATGGCGATCAACTGCAAGGCCATCGCGTCGAAGCTCGTTCCATGAAGTCACAGACCAAACGTTTGCGGCGATTCCCCAATCTTCTGCGAGAAGTTGCTGCGCTTTAACAGCCCAGTTCATTGCAACACCAGATGCGAGAAGTTGAACTTTCTTCTTGCCACGAGATGCAGGGGAGTAGAGATAAATTCCTTTAAGCAAACCATCAACATCTAAATCATCAGGTTGTGCTGGTTGCACATATGGCTCGTTGTAAACAGTTAGGTAGTAATAAACGTTT
>JBBALS010000398.1:0-2267 GCA_040402915.1 Flavobacteriales bacterium | reverse complement strand
TGAAGAAGCACCCAATGTTACAGTTCCTGCACCGCAATTGGAACCAGGAGTAGTTGAAGCAACTGTTGGGATTGCAACAATGGTTGCTGCAACAGTTGAACGAACAGAGCTACATCCGTTGGCAACAGATTCTACAAAGTAATTTGTAGTGCTTGAGGTGCTTGGCGTAACAAAAGAAACTCCTGTTCCAAGACTTGTACCTCCTGTTGAAACATTATACCAGTTTAGAGTTCCTGCCGAAGCAGTTGCACCTAATGTTAATGTACCAGTACCGCATCGACTTGCCGGTGTTGTTGTTGATATTGTTGGTATAGCAAATACCGTTGCCAAAACCGCTGTTCTTGCTCCAGCAACACAACCATTCACACTTGCAGCATCTGCATAATAGGTTGTATTAGCCGAAATAGAAGGTGTATTAAATGTATTACCTGATCCTAAGTCTGTTCCACCTGTAAGTGTACTATACCAGTAAAGAGTTCCTGTACTTGAAATACCTCCTAATACCACCGAACCTGTTCCACAACGAGAACCCGGAGTCGAAGAAGTAATTGTTGGAGAAGCATTGATTGTAACGGTAGTAGTATCGTTGTATGCAGTACACAAACCTGTACTACTTCTGTTGTATGTAACGATGTAGGTTCCAGTTGTTGAAGTAGATGGTGTAATAACTCCACTTGCACTCATTATTAATCCTGCAGTACTTGTAAACCAAGTTGAAGCTCCTGATCCACTAGCACCTGTTATAACTGGTGAAGCTGTACCTGCTGTTCCAGTACAAAGTGTAGAAGGGGAGTAGCTGATCGTTCCAGTTCCTTTACCATCGATGGTAACAGCTGTTGTTGTTGTATAAGCCGCACAACCGCCAGATGCAGGAATTGTATAAGTTACTGTATAAGGAGTTGCAGAAGCAGTACTTGCCGAAGGAAGGATACTTCCTGTTGCTCCAACAATTGACAAACCTGCTGCAGAGCTGAATGTTCCGGCTACACCTGTAAAGTTAGATGTTGAAATGGCTTGCGCTGTAGTTGTTGATGTACAGAAACCGTAAGAAGCGTAAGAGAAAGTTCCTGAACCTGGCTGAGTAATCGTGATTGAAGCAATTGCACTGTTAGCAGGGCTGCATGAACCACTTTGAACAACTGCACGGTAATAGGTAGTTGCACTTAAGTTAGTCGCTGTGTAAGTCGTTGCAGTATTTGCAATATCGGTTACTGCAGAAGCAAAGGTGCTTGAAGTAGATGATTGCCATTTAACTATGGATCCTGTATAACCACTTAATGTTAATGTTGAACTATTCGTACCAGCACATTTTGATGTTGAACCTGCGATTGTTCCACCAACAGATGTTGGAATAACGATCAGTTTCATACCTGAATAAGCTTGTACAAATAATCTTTTTGCAGTTCCACCGCAAGGATCTCCAAAAATAGCATTGTCTGCAGCAATTGTAAATGTACTATTTCCTAAAGCAGCAGCGGAAACGATGCTTAGAGAATTAATCGCATGACATGTTCCTAATGTATAGCTACCACAAGCACCATTTGGATTACCGTAACTTGCAAAATCAATTGTGTTAAATACTCCTGTTGGTGTTGTTAATGTTACTGATCCTGCTTCATTCGCCGTTCCACATACGGTATTTCCAATATTCATTGAACAACCCGTAGTTGAATTTCTGATTGTTAATACCATCGGATAATTACCGGCAGTGGCGGTTAGACCTGTCAATGAAATGGTACCACCCGATAATGCAGTCAACCCCACATTGCTCAAACCAGCTGCAGTTCCAGCTGCTGTCCAGGCGATTGAATACTGATCAGCACCATTCGTAGGACTGCCGTAAGTAAATGAACCAGTAGTAACTCCAGAGCAGATACTTAAATTAGATCCTAAAGTAACAGAAGGTAAACCATTTACAATGATAGATCCTGTAGCACTTACTGCTCCACAACCACCAGTTAGAGTAACGGTGTAATTAAATGTTCCAGCAACTGTTGGCGTTCCGCTGATGGTTGCAACGTTCGCAGCCCAAGCACCCGAAACACCTGCAGGCAAACCGCTGAATGTTGCGCCTGTAGCAGTTGTTGTAGCATACGTGATGTTTGTGATTGCAGAGTTGATACATTTTGATTGTGCGTTTGTACCTGCAGCAGAAGAAAGCGTACTTGTATTGTTCGGAGTAACAGTAATTGTTCCAATTTCAGTATCTATACCACAACCACCTGTTAAAGTAACAGTGTAGTTAAATGTACCCGAAGCTGTTGGTG
>JBBALS010000397.1:0-2287 GCA_040402915.1 Flavobacteriales bacterium | reverse complement strand
TTTTTGTTTTTGTTTATTATCAATCTTTATGATGAAAGCAAGGAATTGAACACCAAAGCTGTTATTCGCAATATTTTTGAAGGCAATAATGTAAATGTTCCAAGTTTCATAGATGTATTGAAAGAATCTTCAAACACTCTTTCAAGTAAAAAATTGGATGCAAATCAAATTACCAACTATAACAAAGGAATTGAGCGCATTGTAGAATTATTGGGTTAATTCATTGAAAATAAACAAAAACAAAAAAGTCTGTCATTCGTGACAGACTTTTTTTTTGCATCATGTCTTTTTGTAGGTTTGTCAGGTATGCAGAAATTGTCGGCAGTTATTATCACCTTTAATGAAGAACGAAACATTGCACGCTGCCTCGAATCACTTCAAGGTATTGTTGATGAGATAATTATTGTTGATTCATTTTCCACCGATACGACCCAAGAGATTGCAATAAAATACGATGCTGTTTTTATTCAACATGCTTTTGAAGGCCATATTCAACAAAAGAACTTTGCACTTAGTCAAGCATCCAACGATTTTGTAATTTCATTAGATGCAGACGAAGCCTTGTCTGAAACTTTAAGAAACAGCATTCTCAAAGTAAAAATGGACCAAATTGCCGATGGCTATTCGATGAACCGCTTGAGTAATTATTGTGGTCATTGGATTCGTCAGGGAAGTTGGTATCCCGATAAAAAATTACGGCTTTTTGATCGAACAAAAGTTCAATGGGCAGGTTTCAATCCGCACGATAAAGCCGAAGCAATTGAGGGATCTGTTTTAAACCATTTAGACGGAGACATCCTTCATTACACCTATTACACCATCGAAGAACATGTCCGAAAGCTCGATTACTTTTCAAGCATTGCTGCAAAAGCATATTTTGAGAAAAATAAACATGCTGGTTGGTTCGATTTATCCATTCGACCCGGGTTTGCGTTTTTTCGAGATTTCATATTAAGAGCAGGATTTTTAGATGGATATTATGGTTGGGTGATTGCCCGGTTTACTGCTCATTACACCATGCAGAAATATGTGAAACTGCGATTTCTCATTGAACAAAATCGAACAAAAAAGAATTCGAATTCGTAAATTGCAGCACAATGATAGATACCGAAAAACACGCTGCCGAACTGCAGGAATTGAATCAAAATCTTAATATTTACAAAGAATCGATTCGAGAAATCTCAGAAGAAATTATCGATAATCAGGTTTCTAAATACCCAATTTTTATCGCGTCTCGGGACGAAACAAACCTCGGAAAGCAAATTATCGATAAAGAAGAACTTGCGCTCGAATGGAGTATCAATGCATCGACATTGGAAGAATTTGTCCGTCGGAAAATTGTACTTGAAAACAAATTGGAAGCGTTTAAAAAGAGCTATAAAGACCCTCGTAAATTCCTTTGCGTTTTTACTTTGTTAACGGAGAATGCTGGTTTTATTTACTTACCATACGACGAAGAAGAATGACTCAACAGGAATTTATAAAACTACAGCTTCAGGAAGCGCAGCAGGTTTTGGATCTTTTTATTGAGAATCCTCAAAACATAGATTTTATTAACAAAGCTGCTCAATTAATGAGTGAGAGCATTAACAATGGAGGCAAAGTTATTTCTTGTGGAAATGGCGGATCGATGTGCGATGCGATGCATTTTGCCGAAGAACTAAGTGGTCGATTTAGAGATGATCGTGCGCCTCTTGCTGCAATTTCGATCTCTGATCCATCGCATTTATCCTGTGTTGGAAACGACTATGGGTACAATGAAGTGTTTGCACGATTCGTAACAGGACTTGGAAAAGCGGGTGACGTTTTACTTGCCATCAGCACCAGCGGAAACTCACAAAATGTAATTCGAGCAATAGAAGCAGCCAAGGAAAAAGGAATGCTCGTAGTTGGGCTAACTGGAAAAGATGGTGGCAAAATGGCTTTACAATGTGATGTGGAAATACGTGCTCCGCATAGTGAATATGCCGATCGAGCCCAAGAAATTCACATCAAAGTAATTCATTGCCTTATCGGCTCCATTGAACGAAACGTATTCGCTTAATGCATTGGTTCGTAAAAGAAATCGCGGATAACGACTTCATGCTCTAAACCATTTGATGGACCGTTTGCATCGAAGCTCAATGTCCAGAAATTTATACGCGCATTGGTTGTTAGCCCATGCGCAGGAATTACAATAGGCAGAGAAAATAAATCACCTTCTCTTTTGATGCGTGGAGGATGATTCAAATTAAAACTCCAGTTTGCAAAATCGGGCTGCCCACTCTTTCTATCGCCACGATAACTT
>JBBALS010000396.1:0-2291 GCA_040402915.1 Flavobacteriales bacterium | reverse complement strand
TTCTCTATTATGCTGGAGGGTCTCAAATTCCGGGTGAAGATGAAAAGGAAGCGGGTTGGTCGCGAACAATTAAAGTGGAAGATCCCCGTGGCTATGCGCGTTTAAAAATGCTTAATGCCTTCATAATGAGCATTCCTGGAATTCCCATCATTTATTACGGCGATGAAATCGGGATGCCGGGAGCAAACGATCCTGACAATCGTCGGATGATGCGCTTTGATGGACTTTCGAAAGAAGAAGCGGATGTAAAAACACTGACTCAAAAACTCGGTAACATTCGCAACTCATCAATCGCCCTCACTTATGGCGATACGCGCGTATTATCGGCTGGAAAAGACCATTTAGTTATCCTCCGTCAGTATTTCGATAAAACGGCAATTCTTGTGTTAAACCGTTCCGAAAAACTGCTAAATCTTAAATTTAATGTTCCGGAATACGTCAATATTCAACAGTTGAAATCTCAATTTGGGAATCAATTAACATCGAATAAATCTAACATCTCCATCCAAATTCAGCCTTTATCTTTCGAACTCGCCTTGAATTAACACCATGAATAAACTAATTCTCAGCATGCTATTCGTCGCATTCTTTGCGAATGTCTATGCTCAAACCCCGCCACCTCGGAGAATTCCAGGTGTTGTTACAGGTTCAAATGCTCCAATTGCTTATCCACCAGCATGGTCGTTTAATAGCAACATTTACGAGGTGAATCTTCGTCAATACACTCCTTCAGGAACTATCAACGAATTTGCAACACATCTTGAACGCCTGCATAAAATGGGCGTAGAAATTCTTTGGGTGATGCCCATTCAGCCCATTGGGAAAGAAAAGCGTAAAGGTTCTTTGGGAAGTTACTACAGCATCAGCGATTACATGATGGTCAATCCCGAAATGGGAACGATGGAAGATTGGGTGAACATGGTTAACAAAGCACATGGATTAAACATGAAAGTAATTCTCGATTGGGTTGGAAATCACACTGCTTTCGATCATTATTGGATTAAATCGCATCCCGAATATTACACGCACGATGCAAAAGGAAACATTGTCCCACCAGTGGATGATTGGAGCGATGTGGCTGACTTGAATTTCGATAATAGCAGCATGCGAACAGCCATGATAGAAAACATGAAATTTTGGGTCAAAGCGAGTAACATCGATGGTTTTCGTTGCGATGTAGCGGGAATGATTCCTGTCGATTTCTGGCAAGAAGCACGATCAGAATTGGAAAAGGTAAGACCCGGTTTGTTTATGTTGGCCGAAGCTGAAGATGTTGCACTTCACAACAAAGCGTTCGATATGAGTTATGGATGGGCCATCTATCATCCTCTGGTTGAAATTGCAGAAGGAAAGAAAACGGTGAAGGCCTTGACTGATTATTTAGAAACTCAGAAAAGCTGGCCGAAGAATTCGTGTCACATGTATTTTACTTCCAATCACGATGAAAATTCATGGCATAAAAGCGAATACGATAAGTTTGGAGCAGGTGTTCAAACCTTTGCTGTGTTGACCTTTGGATTAAATGGGATGCCACTTATTTACAGTGGACAAGAAGCCGCAAACACCAAAACCATTCGTTTCTTCGATAAAGACACCATCAATTTTTCGAAACTTCCCTTAGAAGATTTTTACAGCCGTTTGTTGAAGCTGAAAAAACAAGAACCTGCAATGCAACATGGAGAAAATGCTGGTGAAACAATCATCATTCCCAATGGAAAAGATGAGGCGGTGTTCAGTTTCATGCGAAAAAAGGAGTCGAGCAAAGTCTTATTTGTGCTTAATTTGAGCAACAAAAAACAAAAAGTGAAATTGAACTCTCCCGAACTTTCTGGCAAGGTTCAAGATCTTTTTAATAACACTCCAGCAATTGACATTAAAAACCAACTTAGCTTTCAATTTGAACCTTGGCAATACATTGTGTATCGCTACAACCAATAAACTCATGACCGAAACAACAACTTTCAAAGCAGGAGTTTTGCATGGTGCAGAACTCAACCGACTTTTCCGCATGGCAAACGAACAAGGGTTTGCATTGCCTGCTGTAAACGTGATCAGTAGCCATACAGTGAACGCCGTTTTGGAAACAGCGCGTGATTTAAATTCACCTGTTATCGTTCAGTTTTCGAATGGTGGTGCTCAGTTTTTTGCTGGGAAAGGTTTAAAAAATGATTTACAACAAGCAAGTATTGCAGGTGCAATTTCGGGTGCACATCATGTGCATTTGATGGCCGAAGCGTATAATATTCCTGTGGTTCTTCATACCGATCATGCTGCCAAAAAATTGCTTCTAT
>JBBALS010000395.1:0-2295 GCA_040402915.1 Flavobacteriales bacterium | reverse complement strand
TAAAAACTACTTGTCCAATCATATTGGTGATTTGAATTCCTGTAATTGTTTTCGAAGAACTAATATTCAATTCGTTGTTCAAAACTGGATTGGGGAAAATACGAACTGATGAAGTTTTAGCTTCATTGATAGTATTAATCGTGTTGCAAATGCAATCGTGAGCACCAAGACTTGTCCATGTATTGTTTGGTAAAGTATCGTATTGAGCCAATGGATCGAAAAAATCAGGATTGACAGAAACACCAGTCTGAACAGATGCTTTACGAAGCATTGTATGATCCTTTGTTATCCAAGCACCAGCTCCAGTATTACCATCAAAAGGAAATGCACTTGACCATCCAGTACCACTTGAACCTGGAGTCCCACCGGGATTTTCTCCAATTTTCCCTACTATATCGATAATTACTTCCGCTTTTGCTAAAACCATCGCATCGTTTCCGTTCATATAAGTAGGTGCTGGGTAAGCTCCATCTAATTGATCGGCCAATGCTTGAAGTTCTAAGCTACAAGCAGGAGAGTTTGTTTGAGAAGTAGTTTGCCCATTAACAACAACAAATACGCTAAGTGGAGCAATGGTTCCTGTTAAATTAGTAATTCCACCAGCAGTATAATCAACAGCTCCGTTAGAGTAACGTCTAATTGAATAACCAGAAAGATTGATAGGTGCAGCCGTTGGATTGTAAATTTCAATGGCTTTGTCGTTTCCACTTCCTTCTACATATTCGGAAATGAATAATTCGTTGCATTGAGAAAATGCAGATGCGCTAACAAAAAATAAAGCACAAGTAATGGAGTAAAGTTTTTTCATTGCTATTTGTTTGAGATGGCAAAAATACTCAAATGAACCGTTTAATTGCAGTCAATGTGAACAATTAAAGATTTGTTAATAATGGCGAAGGTTTTAGGGTTATTTTTTCAATCAATTTCGTGTCGCCTTTACTTTTTTTTATCTTTGCCGCCCCAACAAATTTACTATGAAAGGTCCCGTATCCCAATTTATTGAAAAGCATTATCTCCATTTTAATTCAGCCGCCCTCGTTGATGCAGCCAAAGGGTATGAAACCCATTTAACCGAAGGTGGTAAAATGATGGTAACGTTGGCAGGCGCAATGAGTACAGCCGAATTAGGGAAATCTTTTGCGGAGATGATTCGTCAAGGCAAAGTGGATATTATTTCCTGCACTGGTGCAAACCTCGAGGAAGATATTATGAATTTGGTTGCGCATTCGCATTACAAACGCGTGCCTAATTACCGCGATTTAAGTCCGCAAGATGAATGGGATTTATTGGAAGATGGATACAATCGTGTTACAGATACGTGTATTCCCGAAGAAGAAGCTTTTCGCCGCATTCAAAAACACATAGTAAAACAATGGATGGGCGCTCAAGAAAGTGGTCAACGTTTTTTCCCACATGAGTTCATGTACAGGATGTTGCTTTCGGGCGAGATGGAACAGTATTATGAAATTGATCCCAAAGACAGTTGGATGATTGCCGCCGCAGAGCAAAATATTCCGATTGTAGTTCCAGGTTGGGAAGACAGCACGATGGGAAATATTTTCGCATCGTATTGTATTAAAGGAGAATTGCAGCCATCGGTTATGAAATCTGGAATTGAATACATGATGTGGTTAACGGAATGGTATCGTGCAAATTCATCCGGAAAAGGAGTTGGTTTTTTTCAGATAGGGGGAGGGATTGCTGGCGATTTCCCAATTTGTGTAGTTCCGATGATGTACCAAGATTTGGAATGGCATGATGTTCCTTTTTGGGCATATTTCTGTCAAATTTCAGACTCAACTACATCCTACGGTTCTTATTCCGGAGCCGTTCCAAACGAAAAAATTACTTGGGGGAAATTAGATAAAGACACACCAAAATTCATTGTAGAATCGGATGCCACCATTGTAGCGCCCTTGATTTTTGCCTGGATCTTAGGATGGTAATAATACAACATTCGGCTATGTTGAATGTTCTTTTAGTATGAGTGAAATTGCTGGATTTTCTTCAATCCCAAATTCCCCGATTGGTAGGGAAATGAAAACGCTGTTCGGTCCGTGTAGCGCCGAATCGGAAGTTCAATTGTTATCAACAGCGCGAGAAATAGCACGGGAATTCCCTAACAATATTTTCAGGGCCGGAATTTGGAAACCACGAACGCGTCCAGGATCTTTTGAAGGAGCCGGTAAGATTGCACTTTCTTGGATGCAAATAGTTCGTAATGAAACTGGCATGGATGTTATCACGGAAGTAGCAACACCTGAGCATATTGAAGCCGTTTTAAAAGCGGGATTT
>JBBALS010000394.1:0-2311 GCA_040402915.1 Flavobacteriales bacterium | reverse complement strand
TAAATTAAAGTTCGGTAAGCGTGCGGAAGTAGTTGCTTTCATGGTAGCTAATAGTGATTTAAGAATGCGCGGTGATCAGGATAAATTAATTAAAGATCATATAAGTATTATGATAGCTGCGCAAGATTTAAATATCACATTAGTGAATGCATATACAGGACATTATCCAAATCACTACATGAATTATTTCGATTGCATGAATGAAGAAACGTTAATGGAATGGCTTAATGCAGCTGGAAATGATGGTCATTCAGTTCAACGAATTTACCATCCTGTTGGTGAGATGAATGAGTAATTTTGCTCATTATTAAAATTGTAATTATCCGAACATTTTTATTGTTACCACATTGGAAAAAGTAGATCGTAAATCAGAAATCATACATATTTCTGCAAAGTTATTTCGAGAACGTGGATATATGGCAGTTTCAATGCGCGACATCGCCAAATCGCTAGATATTAAAGCGGCAAGTTTATACAATCACATTCATTCGAAACAGGAGATTCTTTCTTTGCTAATAATCAACATCGCCGAAGAATTTACACGTGCAATGAATAATCTTCAAGACTCAAACGAAACAGCAATAGAATCGTTAAAGAAATTCATCGACTTTCACATAGAAATTACATTGCGAGATCCAGATGCTATTGCTTGCTTAAATAATGACTGGATGCACCTTGATAAAGAACATCGAACGTATTATGTAAAAATGCGCGATGAGTATGAAGAGAACGTCCGAAAGATTGTAAAACGAGGCATCGATATGGGCGAAATAAAAGAGCACAACATCGAAGTCATTGTGTTTTCTATGCTCTCAACTTTACGTACTTTTTATTTGTGGTATGGCAGAAAAATGAAGCTCAATTCAACCGAATTCAAAGAAAGTTTAACACAAGTCCTCTTAAATGGCATTGTTTAAGTTGGTAAATTTTTAATCTTTTTTGAAGAATTGACTTTCATATCAATTTATCACTTAAATTTGCCATTAAACTAACAAACGTTAGTCTTGTAAATTTTATTTGATGGCTCAATTTCATTCACTTCTCATCGCAGATGTATATAAGGACACCGAAGAATGCTCAGTCGTTACGTTCGATATTCCCGAAAATCTGAAGCAAGAGTTTCAATACAAACAAGGTCAGCATTTAACACTTCGGGCAATCATTGATAATCAAGATGTGCGAAGGTCTTATTCCCTTTGCTCAAGTCCGCTTGATAACGAATGGAAAGTGGCTATTAAGAAAATCGAAGATGGATTATTTTCGACCTATGCCAATGATGTTCTGAAAAAAGGCGATACACTCGAGGTGATGGCTCCTCATGGCACTTTCTATAAAGAATGTACTCCCAATAAACCCAAAAACTATATTGCTTTTGCAGCTGGAAGTGGCATTACCCCAGTTCTTTCAATCATGAAAACACATTTAGCTGCTGAACCTGAAAGTACATTTAAGTTGTTCTACTTAAACAGAAACGTTAAATCCATCATTTTCAAAGAAGAGATTGAAGCATTAAAAAGTGCGTATTTCAATCGCATCGAATTGTTTTATTTCTTGACCAAAGAATATCGGGATGTTCCTCTGATGAATGGGCGTTTTACATCCGAAAAAATGGATGTGATTACAAGCAAAATTATTGATGCAACAAGCATTGATGAATGTTTTATTTGTGGTCCTGAATCGATGATTTATCTCATCCGTGATTCATTGACTTCAGCAGGATTATCGAAAGAACAAATTCATTACGAATTGTTTACAGCAGGAAATTCTGCTGAAGATAAAAATCGCGTAAAGAAAATTCTCGAAAAGAAAGTGGAAGGAACCGAAGTAACCATTATAGATGGCGGTAAAGAATTTCACTTTACCATGTCGAAGGAATTTGACAATATTTTGGATGGCGCCCTCGCTGCTGGCGCCGATTTGCCATTTGCTTGTAAAGGTGGAGTTTGTAGCACGTGCAGATGTAAAGTTATCGAGGGAGAAGCCGAAATGAAACTAAATTATGCGCTCGATGAATCGGAACTTAAACGTAACTATGTTTTGAGCTGCCAAGCTGTTCCCACTTCATCTAAAATAACTGTAAGTTTTGATGCATAAGATTTATCTATTTCAAACAACTGATTTTAAATTCAACTTCATACATTAAACGATTATGTCGAAACAAGAAATCCAATCACTCGAAGAGCGTTTTAACCAGCGCATTGCCAACGACGAAAAGATTGAACCCAAAGACTGGATGCCCGAGAAATACCGTAAGACCCATATCCGTCAAATTTCTCAGCATGCACATTCTGAAATTGTAGGTGCTTTGCCC
>JBBALS010000393.1:0-2316 GCA_040402915.1 Flavobacteriales bacterium | reverse complement strand
TCTAAAACACGCTCAAAGTCTTTTAAAACAGCTAGGTTAGAGTTGTTTTCATACAGTGTCTGTATATTGTTAATCACGTCTATTATATCATGCATTATGGTAAGTCCCAGAAGTTTCTATACTTATTTAGCTGGTTTTAAACGATAACATAACAGTTTATTATTCTGTCAATCGAGTAAATAAAAATGTAGGACCTCTGTAGTTATCAAGGGCGGTCGCTACAAGTCCTACTTAACCAAGTAAAGTAGGAGCAACTTAGATGAGTAAACAACGAGTAACGCAACGAGTGAAAAAACGTTTTACATCAGAAGTTAACATAATTGATTTTCAACCATACCTGCCTCAAAAGAAGCAACGTGTACAACTATCACCACGCAACGCTAATCAAGAACTATACGTTAGAAAATTGCAAGATGATGCCAAAAGCATTATTCTAGCCATTGGTCCTGCCGGCACGGGCAAAACCATGCTGGCTGTACAGAACGGGATTAGATTGTTTCAAGAGGGTAAAGTTGATAAGATCATTGTGACAAGACCCGCCGTCAGTGTAGATGAAGATTTGGGATTTTTGCCAGGTACGCTAAATGAAAAAATGGCACCGTGGACACGACCCATATTTGACGTCTTAGGAGAGTATTACCAACAAAAAGACATTGCAAAAATGTTGGAGGATGGAACTATCGAAATAAGCCCGCTTGCTTATATGCGAGGACGCACATTTAAAAACGCTTACATTATCGCTGACGAATGTCAGAACACAACTGTAAACCAAATGAAAATGTTGTTAACTAGACTCGGAGATGGTTCTCGTATGGTAGTAACTGGAGATTTAGCTCAAGCTGATAGATTGAATGATAATGGATTAATTAATTTTTGTAATTTACTTGGGGGGAAGCAAGGATTAAAACACGTTGATATTGTGCAATTTAATGCCAAAGATATTGAACGTCATAATGCTGTTAAGGAAGTGTTAGCATTATACGGCGATTCGTAAAAAAGGGCCTACGGGCCCTTTTTTACTTGTGTAACTTTGATGCCTGATCGTTCGAGAAACGTGATACCACTAATATCCCTATAAGTGTTCCTATATAGAACATTGCCAATACCACTTTGGTAGATAAGTTTGGCACAGTCCAAACATGGAGCATGGGTAATAAACATAGTAGCACCCATACCAGATTCGTTAGACTTAGCCAACTTAGCGATTGCATTCGTTTCTGCATGGAGGACCTCTGGTTTACTTTTTAATGTAACAGTATCATCACTGTGTTGGACGGTATCTTCACAGTTGTTATCCCAACCGCTAGGCATGCCGTTATATCCAATGCTAATAATTCTATCGTCTTTAACTACAATAGCACCTACATGAAGTCTACGTGCTGAACTTAGTTCAGCAAACCGTTCAGCAACATCCATATAGGCATTTACAAATTTATCTTTCATTCTTCTAACAAATCTAATTTATTAGGCTTGTCCTTCCACTCTTCGGCATTAGGTAATGCATCTTTACGCTTAGTAATAGTGGGCCATTTTTTAGCAAGCCTTGTATTAAGTTCAGTCCAAAAGATGACATCAACAGTTTTATCTGTATCCGGTACAATAGCATCTACCGGGCATTCAGGAACACAAACTCCGCAGTCGATACACTCGTCTGGATCAATGACAAGAAAGTTTGGGCCTTCTTTGAAACAATCAACTGGGCACACTTCTACGCAGTCAGTATGTTTGCATTTAATACAGTTCTCTAATACCAAATATGTCATAAGTGACTGAGCCTAATCAAAGTTGCCGCAAGATTAATTTCTGGATCAATAATCAATGTATGATCCACTAGTCCTTGTTTAATAATAAGAATTGCCTTGTCTTGAATTGCTTCATCGCCAAAGATTTCCACATTATCATACAACCAACGGAATATTTCTTCCATCTCTTCGGGACGTGCTTGACTACAAACAAGTTTTCGACCTTCTGTAATTTTTCCTGCTTTGAACAAACGAACCATGTCTAACTTATAATCAGCTTGTCCACTATCTGCTTTTTCAGGAGTATGCAATTTTCCACCCATACTGTTCATTTGTGTAGTGTTAATACACTTACGAAGGTCGGGGTAAGTTGCTTTAACAAAAGTATCCAACGTATCTAAATCAAACTCTACGGACTCTTCCATGAGAATAGTAGCCACACGAGCAGTAAACTCAGCAATGTCAACTCGTTCGATGTGGAATCCTTGACAACGACTATGGAGTGCAGGGATAATCCTATTAGGATAGTTGCAAGTAAGAATAAAGCGAGCGGTCGTATGGTATTCTTCCATGA
>JBBALS010000392.1:0-2318 GCA_040402915.1 Flavobacteriales bacterium | reverse complement strand
GCCGAATCTTATATATCCAACGCTGCGCACCGTAGAGCTCGTCGCTGGTTTATTCCAAGAATGCTCATCATCACCACAACGGCAGGCTTGGCGCAATTTTATTTGCCATTTTGGGCATTTCCAATCAGCTGTTTGTTGGTTGGATTTTTAACAGCACCCGTTAATCGCTCCGCATTTTTAGCAGGATTCATAGGCATTTCAATCCTTTGGTCGGGCATGGCTTTTTACCTAAACCTGCAAAACGAATCCATACTTTCGTTGCGTGTAGTGAAGTTATTCCCTCTCCCCGAATCTGCCATTGCACTAATCATAACCACCGGAATCCTCGGTGGAATCCTCGGTGGATTTGCTACTAAATGCGGCGATGAATTGAGAAGGTTGATGATGAAGAAATAAAATCAACGCTTGTGGAATTGTTTATTTATTTGTATTGAATTACAATTAAATCGACAAGCTGCTCAACAAATTCAATACTCTTTTCCTTACCTAGTTGTTTGAAAATTTCTTCCGTAACACGCATACCTGCCGGATGGTCTAATAAACCACTTTGATCGTTTAAAGCATAACTATTGAGCAACTGTTCGATCTCTTTTCTCACAGGAAACCATATTGCTAATCGATTACCTGGTAGTTTTTTAAAAGGATTATCGAAATACACTTTTGTAACACCTTTAATTTTAGCAGAGGTCGTTGTTGCAGCGTAGTTAATAGAACCATCTAGTTCTGGTAATTTTGCTTCCAATTTCTTCCAGAATGCCAACCAAATTGCTGTACCCTCTGCATTTAAACCTTGTTCAACAAAATGCGCATGTTTAGCATCAAGCCCTGAAAACAACCATTTATTACCTACTTTGGAAATGGCCTGTCGAGCGTCTTGATTATCATCCACCGAAGTAATCGATGCAAACTGCATAGCCTGTTCAAGGTTCTCTACTAACTCATCTTGCTTTTTGAAAATCTTTCGTAATAAATTGAGTAATTCAATAATACTGAAAGCCCGGCTTTTCAAATAAGCATCTGATTGACAAGCTCCCCAAACAACTTTCTCCCAATCTTCGTCTGTCATTTCATTATCGCCTAACTTTTTCAACTGTTCGTTGATGAAATCCCAATCAAGACCAACACGCAAAGCATATTGGTGATTCCATGATAGAAAATCGCTATTTTGAGCAATAAGACGGAATATTTTGGGATATGAAATTTGAATACCCAATAAGCTAAACAACATAAATTCACCCAAAGCCCCGCTGTCTTTTCCATCGCTTTGTTCCTCGTTTTTACGAATGTTATTTAAAAGACTAAAAGAGTTCAAATATCTTTTAAGACTTCTAGGATTAAACCCTACGGTATTTCGAACTACGCTGGTAAAATGATCACGATTTTCGTCACGAATACCCACGCCAAGTTGCTTCATCTTATCATTTAGAAAATGATCGATATCGTATGTACCAATTGGCATACTGAAAGGAACTTGAATAATTTTATCGAAAAACGAACGGAATTCACGTTCATTCTCTTCAGTCTTCTTACCAAATTTACCTTCCAATCCTTTCACTACTACTTCATAGTCGATAGCTAAAATGAAAATACTGTGCGGGATATCGAAAATATTTTTCAATGCCTCTAGAATTTCAACCGCATCGGTTGGATTTATTCTATCAAGATCATCAACAAAGAAAACAACCCGCTTATATGGGTTGGCAGGATCTTGTACTAATTTTGAAATCAATTCTGAAATATCATTTTTTATTTCAGCAATATCAACGCTTCCCAAATTATGATTTGAAGAGTCCGACATTGCTCCTTTAATATCAACTCCCGTTTGATTTGCAATCAACTGATTAGATACAGCTCCAAAAAATCTCCCTATTTTTTTTATTTTATTATCTGCTTCATCTTTTAAAGTCCAATTGGATCCGCAATTTTCTTTCAATTTTGAAATTAAACCATTTAACACAGCGGGTGTAGTTTCACTTGCACCTCGAAACATTGAGTATTCCCAAGTATTAATCCAGGAAGTTGCAACATTTTGTGATTCAAGCTCTTCGCGTAACATATACATCAAGGAAGTCTTTCCTGTACCCCATTCTCCTTGAAGACCAATAGTTATGGGAGTATCGCTATGTTGAATAAAATGAACCAAAGCCTGGGTATATCGATTTACCTTCAATAAATCTTCGGAGCTACTTGTTATCGGTTTGTCTGTGATTGAAATACTCATATTAATTTCTGTTGTTTAATTTCGTGAATAATGATTCGAGCTAAGCGTTCGTTCGCATAGTGCCCATTTATGTGACTATATTTTGAATTTTGAAGTA
>JBBALS010000391.1:0-2342 GCA_040402915.1 Flavobacteriales bacterium | reverse complement strand
CGTAAGGAATTTATTGCCAATGCTGAGATTGATCGCGAACATATCGACGCTTAGTCGCTGAGGTAGGGATTTCCTACTCTTCAATTGTTTTTCCCAGTCTTTTGCGTATGCTCTAGAAATGCGCTTGCTCAAGACTCTCGTAGCCGTAATGGTCCTGATGTCCACGAGCATTCCTTTAAATGTATTTGCCGCAACACCTGTAGTGGGCAAGGCGTGTAACAAAATTGGCCAAGTTGTAATTTCCAAATCATTTAAGTACACATGCATTAAATCAGGAAAAAAACTTGTGTGGAGTAAGTCAGTAACTCCAAAGCCAACGCCAACGGCTACACCAACACCAACGGCTACACCAACACCAACACCAACACCAACACCAACACCAACACCAACACCAACACCGACACCGGCACCAACGGCTACACCAACACCTTTAGAGAGCGGAGCAATCTCACCTCCTGCAAAGGGAATAACTATCTATACCGGAGGGCGTGGAGCGTCTACGAGAAGTGATGAGAAAAGCTTTGAGTTACCTGTGTCTGTTCAGCAGGCACCTCCTGGAACGAATGTAAAACTTTGGATTTATAACCCGAGCGACAAAAAAATTAAAGCAGGATCAGGAGGTGCTTATATTCAGGTGTCGGGCGGAGAGTGGAAATTTTATCCAGCAAATCCTGATGGAAGTTTTTACGCAAACCTTGCATCAGGCACTTACTTAGTAGATATTGTGGAACCGAATCCGACTCAATTTGTTCGAAAGCGTTACACAGCAACTATAAATAGTTCTGGGATTTTCTCGATCTCTGGAATGATTTCAAATAGCAGTGGTTTTTATACGGTTACTGTTGATTTGCCCCGATCAACTTCTGACAATAAATTTGTTCCCACCACACAATGTCAACTCCTGGATCAAACCAATAACGTACAAATGCAAGTAGGATTTCCGAAAGCTCCAGGGCGGTTACCCAGCTTTGGAATAATTAGAGCCTTAATCGTTCCTGTAGATTTTGCTGATGTAGTAGGACAAAGGCCCCCAGCCGAAGAGTTCACACCAATGACGGATGGGATGAATGATTTTTATTATAAAATGTCTGGCAATAAAGTTAAATTTGATTATCAGGTACTGAAGGACTGGGTACGCATGCCAGTTAGTTCAACTTTTCATAAGTTGGGTACTTGGGGCGAAGGGGACACCTTCGCATATTGGAAATTAGCGTTAGAAACAGCCGATCCTCTAGTGGACTACTCACAATTTGACGTTGTTTACATCTTAAGTCCACGGGAGATTCCTTCGAGTTCAATCGCATATGGACCCGCAGGACCTCTGAATTCAAGTGGTATTGCAACAGATGATGGACCAGTTACAAACATAACTTTGTCCGGAGCTGATGCGTGGCAGAGTCTTGCAAAAGGGTCAGCCTGGCGTTGGATTTCACATGAGACAGGCCATTTGTTTGGGCTACATGATTTATATGTAAGCCCGGGAGCTGCTGTATATGGCGCTTGGGATTTAATGTCTAATAATTGGTCAACAGCTGCTGTCGAGATTAATGCTTGGAACAGATACTTAATGGGTTGGCTCAAAGACTCACAAATCAGTTGCATAAACGCTGAAGATATAAATTCATCTGGAGTTGATGTATCAATTAATCCAATTGAGCGAGTAAATGATCTTAAAAAAGCTGTTGTTGTTCGACTTTCAAGCTCGAAGATTTTAGTCTTTGAGTCACGGAGAAATGAAGGCTTTGATAAATTAACATCTTCCCAAGAAGGAACTCTTGTCTACACAGTTGACATGACTATTCAATCAATAAAGGGAGGGTGGCAAGTTCAACGACGTCCAGGGTCAACAGATCCAGAGTTCACGGATGCAGCGCTCCGTGTTGGTGATGTGATAACAGTTCAGGGTTTAAAAATTGAGGTACTGGCCCGTAACGAGAATGGTGACACGGTGAGGATAAGCAAGCCTTAGTCAATAGATACTAAGTCGAAGTACTCCTCTTTCCACAAATCCTCATCGCCATCTGGCAACAAAATAACTCGCTCAGGCTTTAGTGCTTGCACTGCGCCTTCATCGTGAGAAACCATGATGACAGAGCCTTGATACTCAGCTAACGCTCCAAGAATTTCGGCACGTGATGCTGGATCTAAGTTGTTCGTTGGCTCATCTAGTAACAAAACATTTGCTGCAGAAACAACTAGAACAGCAAGTGCTAAACGTGTTCGCTCTCCACCAGAGAGGACCTTGACCGGCTTATGAACATCATCGCCAACAAATAGGAATGAACCTAATGTGTTACGGGCTTCTGGTTCACGAATATCTGGAGTAGCAGACATCATGTTTT
>JBBALS010000390.1:0-2359 GCA_040402915.1 Flavobacteriales bacterium | reverse complement strand
TATTTTAATCATATTGAAAAAGAGGATAGTCTATATTATTTTGGGGGTGCTGCTTCTTTCTGTGAAAGGGGTGGGGCAGACATTAACCTCAAGTGCAGTATTAAATACTATTTGTAGCGGAGATAATTTTAATATTCAAATGTCTTTTAATCAAAGAATTACATTTTTTTTAGATTATAATTTAAATGATGGAACCGGGTGGCATCCATATAATGCTTTCTCTGTCACCTCTTCAAATTCAAATCCGTCTTTATATCCATTTAACTCAATTGCTTTACCATTGATTTCTACAACATCAGTAGTAGATTTTAGGTTAAGGTACTCAACTGGTTTAACTTATATAGCAGGTTCATCAACAACAACTTCAATTTTATTATCAATTACTGATAATCCTTTACCTAATGCAATAGTTTCAGCAGATAATACTATTTGTAATGGTGTTTCTATAAATATTGGGAGCGCTACAGTCTCAGGCAGTACTTATAGTTGGAGTTCTTCAGCTGGTTCTTATTCTTCAACTTCACCTAATCCTTCAGTCACTCCAAATATTACTCAAATATATACTTTAACAGAAACAATTACTTCAACTGGTTGTAATCATTCAAATAGTGTTTTAATAAATGTTAATGCAAGGCCAATAGTAAATATCACAAGTTCTAATACAACAATTTGTGAAGGTGCTAATGAAATAATAAATATGAATATTACAGCATTTGGAACTTGGACTGTAACTTTAAATGATGGTGGTATAGTAACAGGTTCAGTCTCTGGTGTAAGTCCATTTGTTAAAAGTCCAAATGTTACAACAGAATACCATATAATTAGTGCGGTAGATCAAAATTGCCTATCGGTAGGTTCTGATTTGACTGGTTCTATTACTGTCACAGTAAATCCAACACCAACAGTAGCCACTATAATACCGCAAGTAAAATGTAATACAATCGCATCTAATGTAATAATTTTTTCAGGAACAGTAACCGGGACAACATATGCTTGGACTAACAATCAATCTTCTATAGGAATTGCGTCTAGTGGAAGCGGAACTATTTCAAGTACTGCATTGACAAATACAACAACTAGTCCTGTTATTGGAACATTTACAGTTACACCAACTGCTAATAGTTGTCCTGGGCCTGCGGGTACTTTTACTATTACAGTAAATCCAACACCAACAGTAGCTGCTATAACTCCACAAATAAGATGTAATACGATAGCATCTGATATAATAAATTTTTCAGGAACAGTAACCGGGACAACATATGCTTGGACTAACAATCAATCTTTTATAGGTATTGCGTCTAGTGGAAGCGGAACTATTTCAAGTACTGCATTGACAAATACAACAACTAGTCCTGTTATTGGAACATTTACAGTTACACCAACTGCTAATAGTTGTCCTGGGCCTGCGGGTACTTTTACTATTACAGTAAATCCAACACCTACAGTAGCTACTATAACACCACAAATAAAATGTAACGCATTTGTATCTGACGCAATAAATTTTTCAGGAACAGTAACTGGAACAACTTTTACATGGACGAACAGTAAAACATCAATTGGTATATCAGCTAGTGGTAGTGGAACTATTTCAAGTAGTATATTGATAAATTCAACAACTAATCCAGTTAATGGAGCATTTACAGTTACGCCAACTGCAAATAGTTGTTCTGGACCTGCAGGTACTTTTACTATTACTGTAAATCCGATACCCGCAAAACCTACTTTAACAAGTTCAACAATTTGTGAAGGACAAACAGCTTCAATTACTGGACCATCTGGAGTTTATACATATACTTGGCAAGTACCAACTGGCGTTGTTACTTCAACGACAAGGACTTTGAGTACAACGAAAGCAGGAACATATAGTTTAACGATTACTGATGCAAATACTTGTACAAGTGAAGTTGGAACTGCCAAAGTTACTGTGAATGTCTTACCACCAAAACCCACTTTAACAAGTCCAGTCATTTGTGAAGGAATAACGGCAACAATTACTGGACCATCTGGAATTTATACATATACTTGGCAAGTACCAACTGGAGTAGCAACATCAACAACAAAGACAGTTAGTACAAGTAAAGCAGGTACTTATAGTTTAACGATTACGGATGAAAATAGTTGTACAAGTGAAGTTGGAACTGCAACAGTTACAGTTAATCCGCTACCACCAAAGCCTACACTAACAAGTCCGGTCATATGTGAAGGAGTAACCGCTACAATTACTGGACCATCTGGAGTTTATACATATACTTGGCAAGTCCCAACTGGTGTAGCAACAACAACGACAAAGAATTTGACTACAAGTAATACAGGTACCTATAGTTTAACCATTACGGACGAAAATAGTTGTACAAGTGAA
>JBBALS010000389.1:0-2361 GCA_040402915.1 Flavobacteriales bacterium | reverse complement strand
CACTCATTCAAACCATTCGTCTTCAAGTAAATCGACAAAATTACCAAGCCATTAACTTCTATTTTAAGCAGGGATTTGTCATTGAGGAAGTAGCCGATTTTGACATTGGCGATGGATACTTTATGAATGATTTTATTATGAAATGGAATAAATTCTAATTCCATTATTAGAAAATTTACAATAGAAAAATGGAGTTTAATCCACAGCAATGGTATAATCAGGAACGCAGTAAAATCGAAGCGGATATTATTTTGATTCGCCGAAAAATTAAAGTCATTTCCACTATCCGACTTGCTCTGTTTGCAACAATTCTGATTGCCATTTTATTTCTATATCAAAATAATTATTTAATAGGAAGTATTCTTTTCACACTGTCATTGACTGCATTTTTAATTGCAGTAAAACGAAGTCTCGGACAAAAGAAAAAACTACATCAATCCGAAACTGCACTCCAAATTATTCAACTCGAATGCAATGCCTTGATGGGAAAGCCTTCGGGAATTGACATTGGTGCAGATTTACTCGATTTAAAACATCCATTTGCGCACGATTTGGATCTGTTTGGAAAACATAGTCTTTGGCATTATCTCAACCGCACATTGACTTTCGATGGACGAATGTTGCTTGCCGATGCGCTGTTAAATCCTCAGTTAAATAAAGAAGAACTCGTTCAAAAGCAAGCCATTGTTTCAGAATTGAAGAACCAACCCGAAACCATGTTGCATTTCAGAGTGCATGGGTTGAGCGAACAGGAAAATCCAGCTCCAGCCTCGCAAATTGAAAACTGGCTTCTTGATGAAATTTCTTTATCACAAAAACCCCTAATTCGATACGGACGATGGATTTTCTCCGCCATTGCATTGATTTCGATTCTTGGATTTTCGTTTAATTTCCTTCCAGGTTGGTGCCTTTCAACGGCTCTTGCACTGAATTTTATCTTGCTGGGGACAACCATCAAACAAATCAATTTCATTCATCAAAAACATTCCGGAATTGTTAAAACCATTGCGCATCACGAAGCACTTTTGGCCTATGTTTCCCAACTGAAATTTGAGCATTCAAGTCTTTCTGAAATCCAAAACGATGCACAACATTCGCTGCAGGCAATCAAGGATTTACATCGTGCGCTTAACCGTTTCGATGTGCGATTGAATGGCTTTATGGGTATTGTGATGAATCTTGTTTTTATGTTCGATTATCACTGTTTAGTGGAAATTGAATCGTGGAAAAACAACAACCGAAATGCATTGCAAAAAAGCTTAAAAAACATGGCGAAGATGGAATATGCAATTTCCTTGGCAAACTTTGCATTTCAGCGTCCGAATTTCAATTTCCCTCAATTTACTTCTCAACATAGCATGCAGGCTGAAGGTCTTTTTCATCCTTTATTGCATGCCGAAAAAGCCGTTTCCAATACCCTTTCACTTGGCGACTATGAAAAGATGGTGTTGCTTACAGGAGCTAACATGACTGGAAAAAGCACCTGGTTAAGAGCCATTGGATTGAATGCCACCTTGGCTTATCTCGGATTGCCCATTGCGGCTCATTCGGCTCAGTTTCCACTTTTACGTATTTACACATCCATGCGTATTACCGACGATTTGGAAGAAGGAATATCCTATTTCAAAGCAGAAATTAGTCGCTTACAAGCACTATTGACAAGCATCCGAAACAGCGATGCCGCTTGGCTTTTCTTAATTGATGAACCATTGCGCGGTACAAACGCTGGCGACAAACAAGCTGGAACCATCGGCATTATTAAAAACCTGATTACCTTAAATGCAATGGGAATTTTGGCAAGCCACGATGCAGCATTGAGTAATTTGGAAACCGAACATCCCGGAAAAATAAAAAATTACCATTTCGATTCTGAAATTATTGGGAATGAGTTAAGTTTCGATTACACATTAAAATCGGGCTGTTCGACATCGAATAATGCAACATTGTTGATGAAATTGAATGGGATTTTACTTGATTAAATTGAACAATGGATAAACAAATCATTATTCTTCAAACTTGCGAATTTGTCAAAACTGAACTCGCTCAGGCAGAAGCTGGACACGATTGGAGTCATATTGAACGGGTTTGGAAAAACGCCAAGAAAATTGCTGCCAAAGAAAATGTCGATTTGTTTACGGTTGAACTTGCTGCATTATTGCACGATATTGCCGATTCAAAATTCCATGATGGAAACGAAAACATTGGTCCTGAAAAAGCAATTGCATTTTTAAGTTCCTTAAATATTGATTCTGGAATCATTGATCATGTGGAGCAAATTATTCGAAACATTTCTTTTAAAGGCGGAAACTTTGAGCGTGATTTTGATTCCTTGGAATTGCAAGTGGTTCAAGATGCTGACCG
>JBBALS010000388.1:619-2370 GCA_040402915.1 Flavobacteriales bacterium | reverse complement strand
TCCTTTTCTTTATCAATATAAGGCTTGATGTATTTGGGCAAACTATTGGAAGAAACAAGATCCACTTTTGTTTTCAATAAATTTTCTAAATCGATTTGCATTTGGACGAATCCTAAACCAATTCTTTGTGAATAATCTAAATCAACTAAAATATCGATATCACTTTCGTTATTCGCTTTTCCACTAACGTAAGAACCAAATAGATACGCTTTAAGTACTGGACGAGTTTTAAAGTATGCTTTTATGGTTTCTATTTTCGAGTTATCCAATTTCATCTTTGTGATGTTAAAAATTTAAATCCCAGCATATTCGTCCAAACTCAATAAATCAATCAAAACCGATTTTATGTTTCCTTCCGATTTAAGTCGTGAACTGAAATATACCTCTTCTTCCGAATTAGGAAGTCGAAGCATGAAACGAAGAAAATTAAGTTTAATTTGACCTGCGTAGTAATTGTCCGACTGAAAGAATATTTGTTGAAACTGAGCTTTCGATTCGCCAGTTTGAAGAAATAAAATCCCATTAAATCCATCCAGCATTTTAACCCCTTCCGTCTGTTCGAATTGGGTCGGGTTTCTCAAAAGCAAATTTTGGAAACAGGCGATGACGAAGTTCAATGAGCCCATGTTTAGTTGATCGAAATAGTAATTGTCGACACAGCGACGTTGCATTTCAACCAATGTAATATTACCGTTTTTTAATTCAGAACCAACATTGAACAAGGAGATTAATCGGGCTTTTTCAATTTCGATTTGAGGCCATTGTTGTATGTATGTTGAATTTGTCAGAAGAAATTCGAATGTTGTGATCAGGTCTGAAATCTCAGCTGTATCGATTCCGCTCATTAAATCATTGCGGTAAATTTCAAATTCCCGATCTAAAAAAGCATCCTGATTGAGTATTTCTTGAATAATAGTTTTACGCGAAGCAATGGAGAAATTTGAATTTCGAAGGACTAAATCAGCATCGTTAAACTCGCTCGTTTCAGGTTCGCGTCCAATTAAACTAATGTAGATTTTATTGATGAAATTAATCCTCAGACTAGCCGGAATGGTATTGTCTGCAGGTGGATTATTATCTCCAATAATCTTTTCTTCTGTTTTATTGCAGGAAAGAAAAAGTAATCCGATTAATAGTGCGAGTGTGACGTTCCGAATCATTGGTTCTAATGTATAAAAAAAAACGGGCAGAAAATAAATCCTGCCCGTTAAAATTTATGCCTTCATTTCTGCATAATACTTGAAGAAGTATGGAATAGTTTCAATGCCTTTCAGATAATTGAATACTCCGTAATGTTCATCAGGAGAATGAATATCGTCGGTATCTAACCCAAATCCCATCAAGACCGTTTTCAATCCAAGAATTTTCTCGAACGATGCAACAATGGGAATACTTCCACCCCCACGCGCAGGGATTGGCTGTTTACCAAACGTTGCTTCCATGGCTTTGGCAGCAGCGCGGTATTCAATAGAATCTACCGGAGTTACAGCCGGAAAACCTCCATGATGCGGACTTACTTTCACTTTCACAGAAGCTGGAGCGATACTTTCGAAATGTTTTTGAAACAACTCGGTAATTTCATCAGGCGTTTGATTCGGAACCAAGCGCATGGAGATTTTCGCGTATGCTTTAGAAGGTAAAACCGTTTTAGCACCTTCGCCAATGTAGCCACCCCAAATTCCGTTTACATCCAACTTAGGTCGAATGGAAGTACGCTCAACCGTTGAATAGCCTTTTTCTCCCATAACATC
>JBBALS010000388.1:0-609 GCA_040402915.1 Flavobacteriales bacterium | reverse complement strand
TCTACCACATTGTCGTAAAATCCTGGAATGGTAATGTGACGATTTTCATCATGCATCGAAGCAATCATGGTACACAACACATTAACAGGATTCGCAACTCCACCGCCATAAACACCTGAATGCAAATCGCGGTTTGGACCGGTAACTTCCACTTCTACATAACTTAAACCACGCAATCCAGTTGTGATGGAAGGAATGTCATTCGCCAACATCGATGTGTCGGAAACCAACACGCAATCGGCTTTTAGCTTTTCGATGTTTGCAGACAAAAATGGATCGAGGTTCGATGAGCCCACTTCTTCTTCGCCTTCAATCATAAATTTCACGTTGCAAGCAAGCTGTCCACTTTTCAACATCAATTCAAATGCTTTTACATGCATGAACATTTGTCCTTTATCGTCGGCCGAACCACGCGCAAAAATATTTCCATCACGAATAACCGGTTCGAATGGGGGAGTAGTCCACAAATTAATTGGATCGGCTGGCTGAACATCGTAATGTCCATAAACCAAAACAGTGGGTAAATTTGGATCGATGATTTTTTCACCATATACGATTGGGAATCCTGGAGTAGGACAAATTTCTACGTTATCGGCACCAGCTTTAATT
>JBBALS010000387.1:0-2371 GCA_040402915.1 Flavobacteriales bacterium | reverse complement strand
ATTGCCTGCATAAGCAGAGAAACGAGTTTACTTGGTCGAAAAGAAGTACTGACCGGGAAAGCCAAATTCGGCATTTTCGGCGATGGAAAAGAAATTCCACAGATTGCCATGGCCAAAGCGTTTAAAAACGGAGATTTTCGTTCGGGATATTACCGCGATCAAACATTTATGTTGGCAGCAGGTCTTATGACTGTTGAGAATTTTTTCGCGCAGCTCTATGCACATGCGGATGAAGATGCAGAACCGATGTCATCGGGACGCTCCATGAATGGACATTACGCCACGACCACCGTAAACCGCGATGGTAGCTGGAAAGAATTAACAAGCTTAAAAAATTCATCAGCCGATATTTCACCAACAGCAGGACAAATGCCGCGTTTACTTGGATTAGCATTGGCATCCAAAATTTATCGAAATACACCCGAATTAAAAGATGCGACTGGACTTTCCATCAATGGAAACGAAGTAGCTTTTGGAACTATTGGCGATGCAAGTACATCCGAAGGAATATTCTTCGAGACTATTAATGCTGCGGGTGTTTTGCAAGTTCCTATGGCGATTTCGGTTTGGGACGATGGATATGGAATTTCTGTTGCACGTAAATTTCAAACTACCAAATCGAGCATTTCAAAAGCATTGGCTGGATTTGAAGCAAATGAAGATGGCAATGGTTTCCGCATATACAAAGGCAAAGGCTGGGATTATGCAGGATTATGCGAACTCTACGAAAAAGGAATTCGCCTCATGCGAGAAGAACATGTTCCTGCCCTATTTCATATTGAAGAAGTTACTCAACCACAAGGGCACTCCACTTCAGGTTCTCACGAACGGTATAAAAATGCAGAACGCCTTCAATGGGAAAGTGATTTCGATTGCATCAAAAAAATGCGCGAATGGATGATCGATAACGCTTTATCGACTGCAGAAGAATTAGATGTAATCGAAAAAGAAGCGAAAACATTTGTTCGCGATGCGCGTCGTTCGGCTTGGGATGCTTTTCAAGCTCCATTGATAAAAAATAAAAATGAAGTGCTTGCATTATTGGATGCACTTCTTGCTGATCATGCAACCACTGAATTGACTTCATTGCGTGATCAATTGCTTGCGAACAAGGAACCTTTGCGTCGCGATGTATTGGAAACGGTTCGTAAATCAATCCGACTAACTCGAAGCAATAAAAGTGCTTCACGTTCAACCTTGAAAAATTGGTTGGAGCAAGAACAGAAAGACAATCACGAGCGCTACAGCTCTTGGCTTTATACAGAAAACACGCGCTCTGCATTGAATGTTGAATCGGTTGCACCCGTTTATTCAGACGAAGAAAAACTCGTTGACGGACGCGAAATTCTGCGCGATAACTTTGATGCCATCCTTGCAAAGAATCCTTATTTCCTCACGTTTGGAGAAGACAGCGGCGGAATTGGCGGAGTAAATCAAACCTTGGAAGGACTTCAGAAAAAATACGGTGAACTCCGCGTGAGTGATACTGGAATTCGTGAAGCAACCATTTTGGGTCAAGGTATCGGAATGGCAATGCGCGGCTTGCGTCCCGTGGCTGAAATTCAGTACCTCGATTATTTGTTGTACGCCATTCAAATTATGAGTGACGATCTAGCAACCCTACGTTATCGCACCAAAGGGAAGCAAAAAGCACCATTGATTATTGCTACGCGTGGCCACCGTTTGGAAGGGATCTGGCATTCAGGTTCTCCCATGGGAATGATTATCAATGCCATTCGTGGAATGTATGTATGTGTTCCGCGTAACATGACTCAAGCGGCTGGTTTCTATAATACCTTATTAGCAGCCGATGATCCAGCTTTGATTATTGAACCCTTGAATGGCTATCGTATTAAAGAACGTCAGCCCGAAAACATGGGCGAATTCCGCGTTGCTTTGGGAACTCCAGAGATATTGCGTGAAGGAACCGATGTTACTTTGGTTACTTATGGTTCTTGCTGCCGCATTGCTTCAGAAGCTTGCAAAGAATTGGAAACATTGGGCGTTTCTGTTGAACTCATCGATGTTCAAACTTTATTGCCGTTCGATTTAAAACACAGCATTGCAGAATCATTGAAGAAGACCGGAAAACTCTTGATTCTTGACGAAGATGTTCAAGGTGGAGCCAGCGGTTTTATTCTTCAACAAATTCTTGAAGTGCAGAAAGGTTTCCGTTTCTTGGACGCTGAACCATTGACATTAACATCAAAAGATCATCGTCCGGCCTATGGTTCTGATGGAGATTATTTCTCTAAACCTGCCATTGACGATGTTGTTGAGAAAGCATATGCCATGTTGCACGAATATGCACCCGCACGTTTCCCTGAAATCTAATGGAAAGAACCACCGAAGCCGATTCGCGCTACGACCA
>JBBALS010000386.1:0-2377 GCA_040402915.1 Flavobacteriales bacterium | reverse complement strand
CCATTCCCAATTAATTAAACAATACAATTTTCAGTTTGTTATCAAGAGTAAGTTCTTTTACTCAGTGTCATATTGTAGAAATGCAATTGTAATCACATTAATAAAGAGTACAAAGCGCTTGAACCATTAAGGAATGCTATATTGCGAACGATTTTAAACAATCCATGAATACTCAATTATTACTAGATAAAGCCCTTCACATGGAGTGGCTTAGCATAGAAGAAGGTGTTTTTCTTTTTGAAAATGCAGCCACGACCGACTTGGTTTATGTTGGAAACGAACTTCGTAAACGGCAAAAGCCCGACGGGAAAGTTACTTGGATTATCGACCGCAATGCCAACACCACCAATGTATGCATTGCCAATTGCAAATTCTGTAACTTTTATAGAATCCCCGGTCATGCCGAGTCGTATATAACAACGATTGACGAATACCGCGTTAAAATTGAAGAAATGCGTCGTTTGGGTGGCAACCAGTTATTGCTTCAAGGTGGCCACCATCCGGAGTTAGGAATTGATTTTTACGAACAACTTTTTCGTGATTTAAAATTCCATTTCCCAGACATTAAACTACATGCACTCGGTCCACCTGAGATTGCACACATATCGAAACTCGGAAATTTAAGTCATACCGAAGTGTTAACTCGCTTAAAAGCAGCCGGCTTAGATTCCTTACCAGGTGCAGGAGCTGAAATATTAAACGACCGCGTACGACGAATGATTTCGAAAGGTAAATGCAGCGGACAAGAATGGCTCAATGTAATGCGTGCGGCGCATCAGCTTCATTTAACAACATCGGCCACCATGATGTTTGGACATATTGAAACGATTTACGAACGTTTCGAACATCTTGCTTGGATTCGTCAGGTTCAAAGTGAGAAACCCGCTGATGCCAATGGTTTTTTAGCATTTATACCTTGGCCGTTTATGGACGATGGAACTTTACTTCGTCGTGTTAAAAATGTTCGAAATACAGTGACTGGTGAAGAGTACATTCGTATGATTGCCCTTTCTAGAATGATGCTTCCTAATGTCAAAAACATTCAGGCTTCATGGTTAACCGTTGGCGAAAAAACAGCGCAGTTATGTTTGCATGCCGGAGCGAACGATTTTGGTTCCATCATGATCGAAGAAAATGTGGTTTCCGTTGCGGGAGCACCTCACCGATTTACTTCAGATGGCATTCAACAAGCCATTCGCGAAGCAGGATTTGAACCCCAACTTCGAACACAACATTACGAGTTCAGAGAACTTCCTGCAAATATGGAACAGCAAGTAATTAATTACTGATTCCACTCAGGTTCATGCATTTTACTACATTCGCGTTTTAGAATAAAAAACCATGGACGAAATTATCACCAAAGACAGTAACGGAAATATCCTGAAAGACGGAGATACCGTTAAGCTAATCAAAGATTTGAAAGTGAAGGGTTCGTCTATTACATTGAAACGAGGAACAGTTGTAAAAAACATCAAACTCACCGACGATGCTGATGAAGTGGATTGCCGTGTAGAAAAAATGGCGATTGTATTACGTACTGAATTTTTGGCGAAAGCGTAAATTCAATTTGGGTACATTATTCTTTTTTCAAATCTGAAAGATGAATGAAGAATTGTCCTAAAAAATATTTTTGAATAACATCGTATTGCATTCCAAAGAACCCTGCAACAGGATATTTGTCGGCTTTGAAATGCGATCGAAATCCTAGGACCCAAACATCCGACTGATTCAACATCATCTTTCTGTTAACATCGGTAAAGAATGTAAATCGCGGATTGATTGAATAAAAAACAGAACCCGCCAACTCCTCATTTACCTTGTTGAAGTTGAAAATGCTCTCAAACTTTTTGATTGTACTTTTCAACGAAATAAAATAGCTTGAATTGTTTTCGTAATACCCAGCCAGACGATGTTTTTTGTAATCAATTCGGGCATGTGGCGCCCATCGGTTATTTTGATAATGAAGCGAAGAAACAACAAATAAATTGGGCGAAAATGTATAGCGCAACATCAGTCCGGGCTTCGAACCAATAATTCGACTTTGTGCATAGGTCTCCACCTGAGCTTGCCAGGTAACTGGATTAGGACGCGTTGTTGTGGTTGGCGTTACTAAATATCCTGCACGAATTTGAAATGCTGAACTCATCTTGTAAATAAGTTCAAATGCAGGAATCGAGATGGTGTTCAAACTGTTGCTGTGTTGAAGTGCCGATTGCGATTCGAATGCAAACGATTTATTTAAGTCGTGCTTCACCACAAAACCAATACGAATACTGGCCATGGTTTTAATTGGAATATTTGATGTATCGGTCAATGCTTTAATATCCGATCTCAAACCCACATAGGCTTTACTTACAAAGGTGTTTGGGGATAGGGA
>JBBALS010000385.1:0-2377 GCA_040402915.1 Flavobacteriales bacterium | reverse complement strand
TGTGATCCACGCATGGTGAGTTACATGAAACATGTTGCAGAAAAAAATACCATTGCTTGGCAGGCCGAAATATTAACAGGTGGAGGAACCGACACAAGTGGTATTCAACGGATGACAGCTGGTGGCGCCATTACTGGTGCTGTGAGTATTCCAACTCGACATATTCATCAAGTGATCGAAATGGTTCACAAGAAAGACGTGTTAGCATCGATTCAATTACTCAAATGTAGCATCGAACAGCTTGAAGAGTGGAACTGGAGCTGGTGATTTTAAATCTTCCTTTAATATAAATTACAAACAGATTGTTTTTTATCTTTGAGGCTTCAAAAAGAAAACAAAAATTCACAAAACCAAAATCATGAAACATACATTTCTACTAGTGATTTTAAGTGTATTTGCATTGAACGCATCAGCACAAAAATCAAATTTGATATTCTTTGCAGAGAATGGAGAACGTTTTACCATTGTAATGAATGGACTTCGTTACAACGAAACTCCACAGACCAATGTTCGCTTAACTGATTTATCACCTGCTAATTATAAAGTTAAGGCAATCTTTGAAGATCCAGCTTTGGGAGTAGTTTCTAAAACAATTTATTTAGATAATTATGTGGAATACACGTTTAACATCCGACCTAAAAAACAAACCGATGTTGGTAAAACGATGAAACGTATGGGGAATCAAGTTGCACGTGATTTAAACATGAAAGATTCTGCGGATGTGAATAACACTGATCCTAAAGAAATGTATGTGATGCGATTAACTTCTCAAACGGAGTTAGTCGTTCCAGTTCAACAATACCAATCGGTTCAGCAATATCCACCTGCACAGCAGCAAGTTGTGGTTCAGCAACCAACGTATACATCTGCTCCAACAGGAACCGTTCAACAAACTACAACCACCACTGTTCAGACCAACGGAATGCCTGCGCAAACCAATATTGTTGCTCCAGTTGGTGGTATTAACATGAGCGTGAACGATCCCGATTTGGGTGTTAATTTTAACATGAATGTTGGTATTCCAATAGGCGGCACAGTCGTTACTTCTGGAGGAACAGTTCAACAAACTACTACCACAACAACTTACGGTACCCCAGTTCAACAACAACCTGTTATCGTTCAACAACAACAATATGTGATGCCTGGTTACAATGGTGCAATTGGTTGCCCTTGGCCAATGGATCAAAACGCATTTGGTTCTGCCATGAATACAATTAATGGTCAATCTTTCGAAGACAATAAGCTGCAAGTTGCAAAGCAAGCATTCTCCAGTAATTGCATGACATCATCTCAAGTGGGTCAAATCATGAAGGTGTTTTCTTTTGAAGATTCCCGTTTGGATTTCGCAAAATTCGCTTATGGGCATACGTATGATTTAGGAAATTACTACCAAATAAATAGTGCCTTTACATTTTCATCGAGTGTGGATGATTTGAATGAATTTATTGCTTCACAGCCACGTCGCTAACAGCAGTTCAAATTTTTTAAAAGCCCCGGAGTTCATTCAGAATTTCGGGGCTTTTTATTTTGAAACGATTTTCCCAATTGTACGGAAAATGATTTTTAAATCAGTGAAAAATCCTTGCTCGTTTATATATTTTAAATTCAACCCCAACTTGGCTGGCAAAACATCTTCGATATAGGTTCTTTCAGGATTTTCAGATTGTGCCAAAAGTTCGTTTTCGTTGGAATACTCAATGCTCGCATAATCGGTTATGCCAGGTTTTACAGAAAAGACTTTTCGTTGATCAGGACTGTAAAGTTCTACGTATTTTCTAACTTCAGGTCGAGGTCCTACAATGCTCATTTCACCCACTAGCACATTGATCAGTTGGGGCAGTTCATCGAGTTTGTAATTACGCAAATAATAACCAATTCGTGTTACGCGTGAATCTCTTTCTCCAATGGTGAGTAAACCTTTCTTGTCTGCGCCGGTTTGCATGGTTCTGAATTTCCACAGGCGAAAATCAATTCCATTTTTTCCTACGCGAATCTGACGATAAAATCCTCCACCTGATGATTCCAACTGAATGCAAATCCAAAGAATCAACAGAAATGGGAACAATAGAATGATACCAGTTATTGAAGAAACAAGATCGAATCCGCGTTTAAGCATGTTGATTTTTAAGGATAGATTCAACAGCAGAAACAACTGCATCGATAACTATTTGCACTTGTTCGTTGGTTAAATCGATGTAAACAGGTAAGGAAATTTCCCGACTAAAGTTATAGTATGTAACAGGATAGTTAGCAATCGAATAGCCTAGTTCTTTATAAAAACTCATCATCGGAACCGGAATAAAATGCACATTCACGGAAACATCCTGATCGAATATTTTTTGCATGATGGTATCGCGCTGAACTTCCGAAATTCCTA
>JBBALS010000384.1:0-2380 GCA_040402915.1 Flavobacteriales bacterium | reverse complement strand
GAATTTAATAGGTCAGCTTTATTAGTTGCATCACCAAGTATCATATTTAACGATTTTTTTCCATCTATTCCAATTTCCGATCGAGAAAGGGTCGTTATCGAATGATTTCTATCTAATCCTCTTTTTACTGTTTCTAATCCTATTCCAGCCGAAGCTCCTATGATTGTTATGTTCATTTTGTTTTTTATTGATTTCGGTTTTGAGCTGACCGCTGATTAGTGTGTGATATTGAATAATATTAACGTATTCCCAACCACTCCATGGCTGTTCCACTGAGCAATCTTTCTTTTTCTTGATCAGATAATTGCATGTTTTTAATTAAAGATCCCGGAACATCTTCACCTAGAGGAAACGGATAATCGGAGCCCAAAGCAATTCTATCAACGCCAGCAAAATCGATTAAATAACGCAATGCAGCCTCGTCATGAACCAAACTATCGAAATATAATCGATTGAGGTATTTTTCAGGTGAAAAGGCATTATCGATAGCCACCAAATCAGGGCGACAATCGAAGCCGTGTTTGATTCGACCAAGTGTAAGAGGGAACGATCCTCCGCCATGAGCAAAAGCCACACGAAGTTTGGGTAATCGTTCGAATATCCCTCCAAAGATCATCGAACAAATAGCACGGGATGTTTCGGCGGGCATTCCCACCAACCAAGGCAACCAGTACCGTTGAATATCTTTCTGTCCAAACATTTCCCAAGGATGAACAAATATGGCTGCACCCAATTCTTCAGCTGCTTGAAAAATCTCGAAAAATTCCGGCTCATTCAAATTCATCTGATTCACATTACTCCCAATTTGAATACCCGCCATACCCAATTGCTTCATGCAGCGTTCGAGCTCCTTAATAGCGAGTTTTGGCGATTGCATCGGAATCGTTCCCAATCCAATAAAGCGATCCGGATATTGGTTTACAATTCCAGCAATATGATCATTCAGAAATTCAGAAACCGCCAAGGCATCTTCTCCCTTTGCCCAATACGAAAACATCACCGGCACGGTACTCAAAACTTGAACATGCACTCCATGATGATTGCACTCTTGAATGCGCGCCACGGGATCCCAACAATTGTCTTGAACCTCCCTGAAAAACTGATCATCTTTCATCATACGCGCGCAACATGGCTTATGATGATCCAAATGAACAAATCCTCCATACCCAAATCGTTCTTTGAAATTGGGAATGTGCTCAGGTAAAATATGGGTGTGTATGTCGATGGTTTTCACGAGAATGTTGATTTGAAAATTTGAAGATTTGAAGATTTGAAGATTTGAATATGAGATATATCTTCAAATTACCTCATCTTCAAATTTTCAAATCCCTTATGGTTTCTCTATAGTTTTTAAAAGTGCATGAAGTTGAGTGCTTTAAGAGACTTATCAAAGATTCGATAGCTATTGAATATGAATTAAATTAACACTGGAGATCCATCTTCAAATTACCTCATCTTCAAATTTTCAAATCCCTTATGGTTTCTCCATCACCGTTCCACATTGCTTGCAGGTGCGCAAATGTTCGTCGGAATAAAAGGATAACATGACGGGTGGTAAATTTTTTACTATGTCGCCAACATGCAATTGCGTTTCGTGAAGTTTGTTTCCGCAGTTCTCACAAAACCACATGAATGAATCCAAAATAGTTTCGGGACGCACAAGTTCTATTACCAATCCAACTGTGTTTTCAGGTCTTTGAGGCGAATGTGGTGTTTTACCTGGAAGCATAAAAATATCGCCTTCGTTGATGGGAATATCAACCGGTTTTCCATCCTCCATGATTTTCAACACCATGTTTCCTTCAAGTTGAAAGTAAAACTCTTCGGTCTCGTTGTAATGATAATCTTTTCGGTTGTTTGGTCCGCCTACTACCATCACAATAATATTATCAGAGGTTTTGTAAACGGACTGGTTGCCAACTGGGGGTTTTAAGAGATGGCGATTTTCATCAATCCATTTCTTAAAATTAAACGGTCGTTGGATAGACATAAGCTGTATTTTTGGGGCAAGTTACTAAAACCTACTTATTTCTCTTATGGAACTTAATCTATCTGGACGAACTGCCTTGGTTTGTGGAAGTACACAAGGAATTGGACGAGCGTGTGCGCGCGAATTGGCATCGATGGGTGCTCACATTGTTTTATTGGCGCGTGATGAGGCCAAATTGAAAGAAGAGAAAGCTGAATTGGATCGGTTAAATGGACTGAATAACGATTACCTCGTAGCCGATTTCAACGATTGGAGACAGGTTGAACAGGTGGTGAAAAATTTTGTAGCACAGCAAAATCCCATTCACATTTTAGTGAATAATAACGGAGGTCCGCCAGCCGGACCTATAACTGAAGCGCGCCCAGAAGCATTCGAATTGGCATTTACACA
>JBBALS010000383.1:0-2386 GCA_040402915.1 Flavobacteriales bacterium | reverse complement strand
GTTTTTTCGGCAGTAGAAATAGAGAAGGAATATGAAACTCAACGTTATCCTGATGGCTCAGAGACAAACACTTTTGCACGATACAAATTGAGTCAAAAGGTGAACATCGAATCGAAAAATGTGAATCTGGTTGAACTTGTTTCGAGAGAAGTTACCGAACTAATTAATGATGGCATTGAATTAAGTTCAAACGAACCGAGGTATTACTATACCAAATTGGCCGATTTGAAAATCGATTTATTGGCAGCAGCGGCAAAAGATGCACGCATTCGTGCAGAAAAAATTGCTGAAAATGCTGGTGCTTCTCTCGGAAAAATGGAAACTGGGGACATGGGGATTTTCCAAATTACGGGTCAAAACAGCAACGAAGATTATTCTTGGGGAGGAACATTCAACACTTCATCGAGAAATAAAACGGCATCAATTACTGTTCGTGTTAATTTCTCACTCGACTAATTTGAAGCTTCTGCTTTGAAAAAAATCCTCATCATCCAAACAGCTTTTATTGGCGATGTCATTTTAGCAACTCCCTTGCTCGAAGCTTTACATGCTCAGTATCCGGAAGCCCGAATCGATTTGTTAGTTCGTAAAGGCAATCAAACGCTTTTTCAAGGACATCCATTTTTAAAAACTGTTTTTGTTTGGGATAAGCAATCGGGTAAGTACAAAAATCTTTTATTGTTGCTTGTAGCCATTCGCAGACAGAAATACGACCTCGTAATTAATTGTCAACGCTTTGCGGCTTCGGGTTTCTTAACGGCATTTTCGGGAGCATCTTCAACAAGCGGATTTCGGAAAAATCCATTCTCGTTCTTTTTCAAACACAAAGTAAATCATACGGTAAGTAATGGTTTGCATGAGTGTGCGCGTAATTTAAAACTCATCGAACACTTAAACATTAAAGGGAAAATTCAACCTCGCCTCTACCCTGCACCATTGAAATTTGAAACACCAAAACATTATTGCTGCATTGCTCCTGCATCCGTTTGGTTTACGAAACAATGGCCAAAAAATAAGTGGATAGAACTTATTAATCTAATTCCAAGCGAGCAAACAATTTACCTAACAGGCGGTCCAGGCGATCATGCTCTTTGTGAAGAATTACTTAAAAGCACAGCACATCCTCAAGTTATCAATCTTGCTGGTAGTTTAAGCTTATTGGAATCGGCAGAACTGATGCGAGGCGCCTCAATGAATTATGTGAATGATTCCGCACCGATGCACTTATGTTCAAGTGTGAATGCTCCAGTTACTGCAATTTTCTGCAGCACCGTTTCTTCGTTTGGATTTGGGCCACTTTCTGAAAATTCTCGAATAGTAGAAACGATGGAAGAACTTAATTGTCGTCCATGTGGTTTACATGGATTTAAAACTTGTCCGAAAGGTCATTTTCAATGTGCAGAATCAATAAAGCCTGAAAATGTGTTTTCTAACTAAGTTATACAAACTAAAGAAAAACCTTAATTTGCGGCCGTTTTGACACATATAAATCTCTCTGGTCCTGTTTTCGATTTGCTCCGCAATGCGGTTACAGAATTGGATGTTCGTGCATTTGTTATTGGCGGGTACGTGCGCGATATAATTTTGGGAAGAGAGTGTAAAGACATCGATATTGTTGTAGAAGGAAGCGGAATTGAGCTTGCTAAAAAAGTTGCTTCTAAATTGGGGAAAGGTGTCCAGGTGAATATCTTCAAGAATTTCGGAACCGCTATGATTCATTTGGAAGATATTGAATTGGAGTTTGTTGGAGCACGAAAAGAATCATACAGGGATCATTCACGAAAACCGATTGTTGAAGACGGAACAATCCAAGAAGACCAAGAGCGAAGAGATTTTACGATTAATGCTTTGGCGGTTGCTCTTCACAGTGAGAGCGACGAGATTATAGATCCGTTTGGTGGATTGGAAGACATCCGAAATAAAATTCTGCGAACACCTCTCCTACCCGATCAAACATACAGCGACGACCCATTGCGCATGATGCGAGCCATTCGATTTTCAAGTCAATTGGGTTTCCAGATTGAGGCAGAATCATTTGCTTCCATCAGCAGAAATAAAGAACGCATTCGTATTGTTTCCAAAGAGCGCATTGCTGATGAGTTGAATAAAATTGTGTTATCGCCTATTCCATCGGTTGGATTCAATCATTTATTCGACACTGGACTTTTACACATCATTTTCCCAGAAATGGCTGCCTTGTTTGGGGTGGATATTGTTCAAGGAAAAGGGCACAAAGACAATTTTTATCATACGCTGCAAGTTCTCGACAACATCAGTTTACATACTGAGAATTTGTGGTTACGTTGGGCGGCTATTTTACACGACATAGCTAAACCTGCAACCAAACGATTCGAGCAAGATCATGGATGGACATTTCATGGCCATG
>JBBALS010000382.1:0-2392 GCA_040402915.1 Flavobacteriales bacterium | reverse complement strand
CAGCTGCATAATTATGAGCTCTGAATTGGGGCTGAAAAAGTGTTTTGCTTTCAGGTATGGGCGAAAATGATGCTGCTTGTAAAATACTTGCCGTATAATTATTAAACAAGGGCTGATTCCAAATTACTGCTTCACCATAAAATCCAGCATGAACTCTCCCGCGTTTATTAAAATACACATCGTAATTCATTCGAACTCTCCAGAAATCATGAACCTTCCGAAAATCTTTATTTAGCAATGAAGTACTACCTGGGTCATTAAATTCCTGCCCACCCAAATACCTAAATTTGACCATAAATTGCGACCCTTTTGTTGCATACATTTTCCGATTAAGTGTATTGCGTTCAATGCTCGTCCAATATGATCCATGGTTAAAATTGGTTCTGTCGGCGGTATCGGCAGTGGTAAATGCCTGTGTTTGGTAGTAGTCGTCGTACATACGCACAGCCGTCAGTCCGGTTTTTATGCGTGTCTTATTTTTCCATGGAAATACAATGGCCGTTGTTACCGAACGATCGAATTGAATAAGATACGAGGGCTTTACATCTTCGAAAAAAGTACTCGCGCTGTAGAAAAAATCAGAATTATTCAGAGTGAAATCAGTTTCAATTTGAAAAGGTAGTTTGAAAGGGTAGTCGAGCGTAGATTTTACTTGAACGGAACTATAGAATTTCCCGAAATACGAATTAAAGTCCAAGGCTAATCCGAACCGGTTTATTCGTTTTAAATGAAGCGCAACAAAACCCGTATTGATCGGTTTCGAAGAAATGACTCCGCCAAATTGCGCTTGTAAATCTTTATCGATTTTCATTTGCAACTTAAGCTTGAACAAGCCGCTCTCTTCGTCTATACGTGCCGTTGGATAAATCTTCCGGATGCGTTCGTCGTAAGCAGCACGATAAAAATAAGGTCGAATATTTTCGATGTTTGCTGGGAATTCTTTTTGTCGAAAGGATCGTTTTATAAAATTCGATTGATTCTTCGACAAACCTTCAATTTGAATTTCATCGATTTTAACTGGCTTTTGTTTTATGTAAAATCGTTTTCTTTTTTGAGTAAGGGAATCCTGATCTTGTCTTCTCTTAATCATCGATTGAATCTGAGGCATTCGGGCTAATGTACTTTGATAACCTCCTTCAATCATCGCTTCCGTTTCGTCAAAATCCAAGATGCCCAATTTGGGGATTTTAGGGCGAACAATGAGCATGTTTTCGGTTTCGCAAACCTCGCCGAAGCTGGTGCGTTCCATGAGCATGTTTTTAATTTGAGAGAGGATGTCTTCTTCTTGTGGTGGTTTAATTTCCGAAACAACGGTACTTCCAATAATCACATCGGGCAAAAAATCTCGGTACATCACATCTGCCGGAAAATTATTGTACAATCCTCCGTCAAACAAAAGTTTATCGTCTACCACAATGGGTTTGTAAAAAAACGGATACGTCGATGATGCGCGCATGGCTTGTCCCACATCTCCATCTTTAAACACCACTTCGGCTTTATTGTAAATGTCTGCAGCCACGCATCGAAAGGGAACAAACAAACTATCGAAATTATAGTGCGCTGCTGCGCTTATCGCAGATGTTCTCTCCAGAAAAGCAAAATCCATATTGGCTGGAGAAATGATGTTGGTTGGGAATCGTGTTTGAATGACTGAATCGATTCTAAATTTAATACCCACCCAGTTTGCATCGGGTTCGCTCGCTCTGTAAAAATAGACGTATCGATCTACCTGCTTGCCAAACACCCAGCCCTCGAACTCCTCACTTTTAACGAGCTTTTCAATTTCCGCAGGTGAATATCCCATGGCGTACATTCCGCCAACCAAAGCGCCCATAGATGTTCCGGCAATGTAGTCGATGGGAATATGTGCTTCTTCCAATGCCTTTAAAACACCCACGTGGGCTAATCCGCTGGAGCCACCTCCACTCAACACCACGCCAACCCGTTGAGCCGAAGAAACGAATGGCAGCAGCAAAAAGGAAATGAAAAGTACGCGAAAAACCGACACTGCTCGAAGCGTTATTTAGTTGCCCTAAACTTACGGATTTTGAACGCTTGTATGATTCAGCGATTCCAAAAACGAATTAATTGTTTGAAATAGGGAGCCGATTGAATTAAACGACTTCCATACCAGGAAAAAGCTTCGCCGTCAACCAAACCGATGCGGGCTTTAGGAAGCAGTCGACTAAGCTCTTCGGCATGTTTTTCGGCAAAGGGGAAGGGTTCGGAGGAAAGTAAAACCAAATCCGGGTTCATTGCAAAAAGCTGCTCGGGACCTAAGGTCGGATAACGATCAACTGAATCAGCGCTTAAATTTATCAGGCCGCATCTTTGAAGCATATCGTGAATAAACGTATCGGAATTAACCGCCATGTATGGATCTCGCCAAATA
>JBBALS010000381.1:0-2399 GCA_040402915.1 Flavobacteriales bacterium | reverse complement strand
CCAAATGCTAACTTTTTAGACTCTCCTGGATTCAACGTGAGTTTCCAAGTGAGTTTCCCCGTTTGAGAATCATAAGCAGCTCCTTCAGCACCCGTTTTTTCAATGTTTAATTCTGCATTGGATGTTAACGGAATTTGGTCTTCTACTTCCAATACAATCGACGATTTACGTGTATTTTTTATTTCTATTTCAAACTCCCTATTCAATTTATTTACGCTTCCCGATATACTCACTTTTTCTTTCAAATCTTTGACTTGCTTGCGTTGAATACGAACGTTATTATCGCGACCTAAGGCAAAACTGAGTGTATCATCAACAATTCTAGAATCGAAATAGGTCTTGCCAACATAATTGTTCTCAAAATACACATTGGCGTCGCCGGGAAGTAATTCGTTTTTGTCCCAACCAATTAAGTCGGCAACCAAAAATGCATCAAGATCAATTTTGGGTGCTGCAAAATAGGAGTAGCTGGCAGCAACCGTGTATTCCTGAATTTCGACAATATTCACCTTGCCGTTGCTTAGAATTGTGTAAGGCAATTTAATATCGAAGATGGCATTGGTTGTAATCGTTCCAACCACCGTATTAGAAGCAGCGGTATTGCTCCACGAATTTGTTATAACAACTTCCTCTAATTTATTCGCCCTCATATCTTTATCCATTGTAGAAGGAGCGGCACCTGAATAATCATCATTGGACATACTCTTATAGCGATATTTCGTTTTTTCTTTATAAACAGTCCGATCAGTTAAATACAAGGTCCAAGGATTTAGTGTAGGCTTGGTATTTCCCTGAGTTGGATTTCCTGTGCTTAAAGAAAGTTGTACGTTTTTCCAATCCATCCCAGTTGTTTGATAAACACTTGCTTTGGCAACAATGCTTGCTGGAGTATTCACATCTTTCACACGCACATCATAACTTGGCGTCCATCCGCAATTGCTCACAAAATAGCTTAACTCGAAATTGGCATTGCCTACTTCTTTCGAAATGGCAGTAACGACAATTTCACCACTCGGTTGAGCCCCTGAATTTTTAAGAGTATAAAGTTGTTGTTCGAGTTGCGTTTGACGTTCGCGCAACTTGGTTTCTTTTTCTTCCGATTCTAAACGTTTTAAGGAAACATCGGCAATACGCGTGCGAATAAAATTGGCCATCTTTTCCAACTCCGCAACGCTCACCCCGTTATTAGCTCCACCAATTGATTTGTTCGCAGCCAACATGGTAAGCTCTTCTTGGAAAGAATTTTTTGTTAGAGCAACTCGAGCAATTTCTTTTTTGCAAATTTTTATCGAGTCCTCCAATCGTTTATACTCCGGATTATTTTGAGGTTCAAGATAATTGAGTTGGTAATTTACTGACAATATCGTAATATCTGCATTGGCTTTTACTTGAACAGAATTAGGATCTATGAAGTTTGAAAGGTTGTCGAATACAATTGTTTGAGTTCCTACTTTTAAGGGAGCGCTGCCTTTAGAATCGACTTGCGCACCCCGAACAAATAGGGTCACTTTTTCGGGTTTGGTTTTAACCTTTTGCCCTTCATTTTCTTGAGCAAATAAAACGACAGCAAAAACGCTGAAAACGATTGTAACGAATGACTTTTTCATAGCTGGAAATTTTATATTAAAAGGAAATTGTCAGCGCCTTATGCGTTTAACTTTAAATAGTTCACTTATGAAAACAATTTCCCTTTACTTTGACAAAAGTACATTTATCTCATATGGCATTAATAAAATCTGTTAGGGGATTTACTCCTCAGTTTGGTGATAATATTTACCTATCCGAAAATGCAACCGTTATTGGTGATGTCATTATGGGCCGCGATTGCAGTGTTTGGTTTAATGCCGTGGTGCGTGGTGATGTGAATGCCATTCGTATTGGTGACCGAGTAAATATTCAAGATGGTGCTGTTATTCATGCAACATTCGAACAAGCTGCAACAACCATAGGCAATCGAGTTTCTATAGGGCACAATGCCTTAGTGCATGGCTGCACGTTACATGATAATGTCCTTATTGGGATGGGCGCTATTGTCATGGATAATGCCGTTGTGCATTCGGGAAGTATCATTGCTGCCGGAGCGGTTGTTCTCGAAAATAGCGTGGTAGAATCGGGCTGGATTTGGGCTGGAGTGCCTGCTAAACCTGTAAAGAAAGTGAGCGAAGAACTTGTGCGTGGACAAATAGACCGCATTGCCGATAATTATTTGAAATACGCATCTTGGTTTAAAGAGGAAGAATAATCAATCTTCAATGCCTCGGTAACGCTTGTAATCGACAAAGCGATTTTTTACATACACCACCAATTCGTATTCGGTATCGAATAAATTATAGGTATTGGTCAAGCCCGAAAAAGTGATGAAATCGTCCATGTCTTTTTCATCTAAATCGATAATGTAC
>JBBALS010000380.1:0-2401 GCA_040402915.1 Flavobacteriales bacterium | reverse complement strand
GGACTTTTAGAAATAATCCAGCGGTTCTTCAAAACCCTAAAATGTATGGTTGGGTTGAGACTATCCAAAATTCAGTTCGGGCTAAGCGAGTATCTTGTAAAATTCCTTTGAGTGAAAACCCGATGAATGATCATGCGGTTATAGGGGCATTTACTTTTAAAAAGGCGAAATATTTTTTTGAGGCTGTGGAGGCGATGGTACACGCTAATGAGCGAATTAATCATGAGTTTTATGTGGACGTAGCTGCTGATTTTGCTATACGGGCGGGGCTTAATATTCAAGCCTGCGAGGTGGACCAGTATATTTGTTGGGGCACCCCTCAGGATTATACAACATATCAATATTGGTTGGATTATTTTAAAAGGCGAATATAACCCAAGATGAAAAATTTATCCATTGTCATTCCATGTTATAATGAGTCAGGTTCTTTGCCTAATTTAGTTCGGGTTTGTAGAGAAGCTTGCGGGGCGCGGGAAGATGTTGAATTTATTTTTGTAGACAATGGTTCGTCAGATGGGACTCAAGAAATTTTTAAAAAATTGTTGGTCAAGCCAGAAAATAAGTTTGCCAAGCTAATGCATGTCTCCATAAATCAAGGTTATGGGTATGGTATTTTACAAGGATTATCATTAGCCGAAGGAGAAGTTTTAGCCTGGACACATGCCGATTTACAAACAGATCCCAAAGATGTAATTATTGCTTTTGATCAGTTTGGTACCACTTTAACTTCGGGTCAAACAATGGTAAAAGGGGAGCGAAATGGCAGGGGTTTATTTGACGTATTTTTTACCGCCTCGATGTCGGTGATTTCATCTTTTTTATTGAGTTCAAAATTATGGGATGTTAATGCCCAACCTAAAATGTTTCACCGTAGTTTTATGAAACACTTAGATGTTGCCCCACATGATTTTTCATTAGATTTATATGTGTTATTTGTGGCAAATCGATTAGGAATGAAAATTCAATCATTTCCTGTATTTTTTGCTAAGCGTGAATTTGGAGAGGCTAAAGGAGGGGGTAGTTTAAAGGGTAAATATAAATTGATCAAAAGAACGTTTGCTTATATATTCCAATTGAGGAAAGATATTAAACAGGGAAAAAGATAACTATGGAAATCGTTATTCACCGGGTCAATAAGGTGCAAAGTCTTAAGGAAATTCCAAAGAAATATGGATGTGAAATTGACATACGCGCACAAGGAAGTAAATTAATTTTACACCATGATCCGTATGTTAGCGGAGACTTTTTGGATGATTATTTGGATGTATACCAACATGGTTTATTGGTTCTTAATATAAAAGAAGCGGGGATTGAATCAGATGTACTTAAGGCAGTTAGGAGCAGGGGGATCGATAGACATTTTTTGTTGGATGTTGAGTTTCCTTACATCTACAGAGCATCTAGAGCAGGAGAACGTGCGATAGCCATTCGTTACTCCGAAGATGAGCCTATTGAATTGGTCGATCATTATACTGCTTTGGTGGATTGGGTTTGGATTGATACGAATACGATGTTGCCGTTAAATCCCGAGATTGTTCATCAATTAAAAGGAATGAATACTTGTTTAGTTTGTCCTGAACGATGGGGAAGACCCGATGATATTTTGACATATCGCCAACAAATGAAGGCGTTAGATTTCATGCCAGCAGCCGTCATGACACATATAGATTTAGTACATAAATGGGAAGAGCTATGTTAGAAGATTTGAAAAAAGAAGCCTTTGAAGTTAATCGGGCTATCGTACAGCATAAATTAGTAGTGTTGACTTGGGGAAATGCATCAGCGATAGACAGGGCTTCGGGTATCATGGCGATTAAACCAAGCGGCGTAGCGTATGATACGTTAACTTGGCAAGATATGGTGTTGGTGGATTTGGAGGGTAAGGTGATTGATTCTAAATTAAAACCATCCTCAGATACCTTTACTCATATAGAGATATATAAAGGCTTTGTTGAGGTGGGTGGCATTGTTCATACACATTCCCCATGGGCGACTTCATGGGCTCAAGCAGGCAAATCGATTCCTGCTTTAGGCACGACTCATGCGGATCATTTTTCTGGAGATGTTCCATGTTTGCCTCCTCTAACGTTAGGGCAGGTTGAGGAAGGATATGAAAAGTTAACGGGGTCAACCTTGGTGGATTTTTTCTTGAGGAATCAAATTAATCCTTTACATATTCCATCTTGTCTGCTTTCGGGACATGCGTCATTTGTTTGGGGGAAGTCGATAGCCAAGGCGTTAGAAAATGCGATAGCTTTAGAATCTTGTGCCCAAATGGCATACCACACCTTAATGTTAAATCCTACTGCCAGTTTTCCTGATTATATTTTAAATAAACATTTTACGCGGAAACATGGGAAAGATGCATATTATGGGCAGAAGGGTTAAATTTAATGGGGTA
>JBBALS010000379.1:0-2406 GCA_040402915.1 Flavobacteriales bacterium | reverse complement strand
CGATGATGGCAGTGGTTTGCATCACATGGTTTATGAAGTTGTTGATAACGCAATCGATGAAGCTTTGGCGGGTCATTGTAATGAAGTTTCGGTAGCTTTAAATGCTGATGGATCGGTGACGGTTCGCGATAATGGTCGTGGAATTCCCGTTGATATTCACAAAGAAGAAGGCGTTTCAGCGGCCGAAGTTATCATGACTCAACTTCATGCTGGCGGAAAATTTGATCAAAATTCTTACAAAGTTTCGGGTGGTTTGCACGGTGTCGGTGTTTCGGTTGTAAACGCTCTTTCCGATTGGCTCGATCTCAATATTTGGCGCGATGGCAAAGAATATCACATGCGTTTTATTCATGGCGATGCCGAGGCTCCGCTTAAAATGATTGGTGAATCTAAAGGTAAAAAAGGAACTCAAGTTACATTCCATCCATCAAATCAAACTTTTAGCAATGTTTTAGAATTTAATTATTCAACGCTTGAACAAAGATTGCGTGAATTATCATTTTTAAATTCGGGCGTTAAAATTATTTTGCGCGACCTTAGAGAAGAAGAGCCTAAAGAAATGATTTTGCTTTATGAAGGTGGCGTTGAAGCTTATGTTAAATTTCTCGATAAAAGTAAAAATGCTTTGCATCCAACAATCACTTTGGAATCATCGGACAAAACCAGCGGAATTAGCATGGAATTGGCGATGCAATGGAATGATAGTTATCACGAAAATGTTTTGTGTTTTACCAACAATATTCGTCAACGTGATGGCGGAACGCATCTTGCGGGGATGAAGGCAGCGTTGACTCGCACCATCAATAATTACGCCAGTGAAAGCAAACTTTTCAAAAAAGAAAAAATCGTTTTAAGTGGCGATGACGTCCGCGAAGGCTTAACCGCAGTTCTCTCGGTCAAAGTTCCCGATCCAAAATTCTCTTCACAAACTAAAGATAAACTTGTTTCTTCCGAAGTTAGAACGCATGTTGAAACTTGGGCAAATGATAAATTGGCTCAATGGTTTGAAGAGCGTCCTTCAGATGCTCGTGCCATTGTCGGCAAGGCAATTGAAGCGGCGCAAGCTCGTGAAGCGGCACGCAAAGCGCGTGAATTAACTCGTCGTAAATCAGCTTTGGAAATTTCTAGCTTACCAGGAAAATTGGCGGATTGCCAAGAAAAAGATCCAGCTTTAAGTGAAATTTTTATCGTCGAAGGAAACTCGGCGGGCGGTTCTGCCAAGATGGGACGTAATCGTAAATTCCAAGCGATTTTGCCAATTCGTGGTAAAATTTTGAACGTCGAAAGAGCGCGTTTTGATAAAATGTTATCTTCAACTGAAATTGGCACCATGATTACCGCTCTAGGCACGGGAATTGGAAGCGAAGATTTTGATCCATCAAAAATTCGTTATCATAAAATAATTATCATGGCCGATGCCGATGTCGATGGTTCGCATATCCGCACTTTGTTGCTTACATTTTTCTTTCGCCATATGCCAAAATTAATTGAATATGGTTATCTTTATATTGCCCAACCGCCACTCTACAAAATCAAGAAGGGAAGCAGTGAAGTTTATGTAAAAAATGAGCAAGCTTTGCAAAATTATATTATTCAAAACGCCACTAATAATGCGATTTTGAAATCAAAAGCGGGAGATAGAGCGGGAGCGGATTTACAAGATTTTGTGGTTAAATTAACAAAATTTTCTCATTTAATTTCTTCGCTTTCTCGGGTAATTCCTGTTGATATTTCTGAGAATCTTGCTTTGGCAAGGGCTTTCGATAAATCATGGATTGAAGATTCCGCCAAAACCAAAACATTAATTAAAAAAATCGAAAAAGTTTTTGGTGAAAATGCCGATGAACAAACCACTTGGAGTTGCGTAATTACTGATGAAAATGACATTGAATTAATTCGTGAAACTCGTGGCGTAAAAACTAATTTTATTGTAAAAAAATCTCAATTAGAATTGCCCGAAGTGGCAGTTTTAGAACAAATTGCCGAGCAAATTGGCGATGATTTTGTGAGTGCTTTAAAATTCATTCGAAGCGAAGAAGAGAAATCTTCAAATCGCCCGATGGAACTTTTAAATATTATCCTCGAAGCTGGTAAAAAAGGCGTTTCGATTCAAAGATTTAAAGGTTTAGGTGAAATGAACGCCGAACAACTTTGGGAAACTACGCTTGATCCATCAAATCGTACATTATTACAAGTTAAAATTGATCAATTTGACGAGGCTGATCAAACCTTCTCAATCTTGATGGGTAACGTTGTGGAGCCACGTCGCGATTTCATCCAAGAAAATGCTTTAAAAGTTATTAATCTGGATGTTTAGTAATTAATTTGGATTTAGTAAGAAATAAAAAGATGGGCATAATTAAAAAAATGGGGGGCTAAAAAGATGGCTTTACCCTTTACTCTGTA
>JBBALS010000378.1:0-2421 GCA_040402915.1 Flavobacteriales bacterium | reverse complement strand
TTCTTCATCCATCGAATTTCGTAAAATGATATAGGCGAAATAGATGAGCAATGAAATAGCCGCACCATTGAGTTTGGGATCGTTTACCCACCAAGCACCCCAAGTAAAATGCGCCCAAACACTTCCAGTAACGATGCCCAACATCCCCAATAAGATACCAACGTATGCGTATTGTTCCGCTTTGATGTCCTGACTGTAATCACTTTTACTTAAGTACTTGATGCTCGAAACCAAGGAAGCCCCCAAAATGAAAATCATGGCAAACCACATTGTGACGTGGAAATAGAGATTTCGGATTGTTTCATGCAAAATGGGCAAACGGGGAACTTCACCCAAAAAACCCATAATGATTGAATAAAAAACAAGAAACACCCCCGTTATTTTCCACCAATTACGCGAAAGAAAAGAAGTGTTTGTGGATGATTTTGACATACGTAAATGATTCGAATTATGGCGCTAAATTAGTGAATAATGTACTTGATGTGTAAAGGAAAATCAGGGAATTATTAGACAGTTTTGAGCAGTGAAAAATTCCATATTTCATCTCAGGATTTTTCTTTTTTCTGAGCACTCAACCATCGGGGTAAATTACCCAAATCATGATGTATTTCGATGTTTGCAAAACCTACTTCAGCCCAACATGCTTCCACTTCCATGGTCAATGCAGAATGACTTTCGGCAAACAAGAATCCCCCATCGTGTAAACGTTCATTTCCCCAACGGGCCAAATTCCGATAAAAAAGCATGGGATCATTGTCGGGAACAAACAAAGCCATTTCAGGTTCTTGTTCAAACACATGTGGCGACATCGTTGCTTTATCAGCATACGGAATATAAGGCGGATTGGAAATGATTACATCCAGTTTTGGAATAGAGTTTGGGATTTCTGCAAGCAAGTCGGCTTGAATAAATTCGATATCCAATTTTAAAAACTCGGAATTTTTTCGCGCAATATTCAAGGCATCTTTCGAAAGCTCCAAAGCCAAAATGCGTGCTTGGGGAAGGTAATTCTTCAGAGCCAATGCAATACAAGCACTTCCTGCGCATGCGTCCAAAATGATTGCTTCCTTATTCTCGATGCGTTCTAACAATCCCATTACGAGTTCTTCTGTTTCGGGACGAGGAATTAATACACCGGGAGCCACCTGAATTTCCAAATCGCAAAACCACGCATAGCCCACAATATATTGAACCGGTTCGTGCAACCGAAGGCGTTTTAAGAACTTCGAATACTTTAACAAATCGCTTTGATTTACTCGCGTGTCGGGTTCAAGATGAATTTTCATCATTGACCAACCATTGATTTTTTGAACAGCCATGCGGAACATCGCACGTATTTCACTCGACTCGTACTGATTACTCAATCGCTCCTCGAAAGTCCGTTGAATGGAGGCCAAATTATTTTGCTGAATGAGCATGTATGGTTTTAATTGAATGCAAAGGACTGAAAGATGTTTTATAAATAACTATGCAAACATGCTTTTTTCTATTTTGCAGCATGGAAATGTTTATGAAACGAGCACTTGAGTTGGCTGCTCAAGGAATGGGAAATGTAGCACCGAATCCATTAGTGGGATGTGTTATTGTTTATGAAGATCGCATTATTGGTGAAGGTTTTCATCAGCGTTTTGGAGGTGCTCATGCCGAAGTCAATGCTATAAATTCAGTTGAAGATAAATCACTTTTACAAAAATCAACCCTATATGTTACTCTGGAACCATGCAATCACCAGGGCTTGACGCCAGCTTGCACCGAATTGATTATTTCCAATAAAATCCGCAAGGTTGTTATTGCAATAGTAGATCCGAATCCATTAGTTTCGGGCAAAGGAATCGCACGTTTGTCTGAAGCAGGAATTCAAGTTGAGCTGGGTTTATTGGAAGAGGAGGCACGTTGGATGAATCGTCGTTTTATTACGTTTCACGAAAAGCAAAGGCCCTATATCATTTTGAAATGGGCCGAAACGCAAGATGGTTTCATGGATATTTTGAGAGAGAACGGAGAAACAGGTAGTTTTGCAATCAGTGGGAAAGAAGCCAAAACCATGGTTCATCGTTGGCGCACCGAAGAAGCTGCTATTTTAGTTGGATCTCGCACCGTATTTATCGACAATCCGCAACTTACGACAAGGCATTGGGAAGGAAAAGATCCTGTGCGTATTGTGATCGATGCTAATTTGAAAGTGCCTAGAACACATCGTATTTTCGAAGATCGCGGACGGACAATCGTATTCAACCGTTTAGAAACTCGTCCTATTTTCAACATTGAATACGTACAATTGAATTTTGCAGAAGAGATTCTTCCACGCATCATGGATTATTTGCGTTACGAAAAACTCACGTCCGTCATTGTTGAAGGCGGTGCCGCAACATTAGGTCGCTTTTTAGAACTTGGTTTATGGGATGAAATCCGCAGAATAAA
>JBBALS010000377.1:1166-2443 GCA_040402915.1 Flavobacteriales bacterium | reverse complement strand
CGAAATTTCTATGGCGATTTTTATCTAGATTGTCCCGATGACATAGCACAAGTTCCTTTGGAAGATGATTTTAAATCAATCAATTACCAAGGAGATATAAAAGTATTCTTTGGTCATTATTGGCTAAAAGGCAATCCTAAAATTGATAACAATAAGTGTGTATGCCTCGACTATAGTGTTGCCAAAGGTGGCAAACTCGTTGCGGCGCGGCTTAATGGTGATACTTTTGAATATGTATATTAATGAGGTATCTTTTTAGCTTTCCAAATGAATCGATCATTTATCAAACCACCAATTGCATGTGAGTAATATCCTCCAACTTAATGTTGTAAAAATTAAAATCGTCTGAGTTGGGTTCTTCTTCTTCAATAATATCAATAATGCAGTCTTTTAGAGGGATGGGTTCAAATAGTAAGGAAAAAACTCGCCAATCTTCGGTTGATTCAAAGTTGAATTGTTCAGGAGCGAGTGGTATATTTTTCGCCTCTTTGAGCGCATATTTTTTCTTACTTCCTTGCACCTGAATGTGCGTATGTGGAGCTATTCGTATCCAACCTCCGCGGTTATACATCCAGGGAGCTACATAACCAAAGTCAATTTGAATGTATTCATTACCCATTAGTATTCTAAGGATTCTGGGATTCTTCATTAATTGATCTTCAGCATCTGCTTTCACTAAGTAAAATAGGTCTGATTGTTTCATATTGTTAAATTTTTAGTGAATTCTCTGAACCATTTGGGCTGAATAATTTTAACATGACGTCCTTGAGAAAGAAAGTATCGAGCAAGTTCAACAGATGCAATAATATCAAAACTGATAAACGAAGTACCCTCGCTTTCCTTTTCAATCTTTTGACTAATATGAAGTGGATATGCTTGAAAATAATGAGTTCCAAGTTGACTTACATGGATTTTAATGAGCTCCTTTTTCGCATCCGGAATTGGAAATACACCAAAAACATCATTTAAATAAACGTTAATTAATTGGGGATTTGTGGAGATGTATTTTCTTTTAATTAAAATGGGATCTGAAACACGATCTAATCCAAATGTTCGAATTGCATCATGCTGTTCGGAATATCCAATGACATACCAACGATTCTCAAACTCTTTAATTAAAAAGGGATGCAGCAATATATGGTTGAACTTCCGTTTTTTATAAGAAAAATGAATGAACGATGTTGGAATATGTTCACGACACGCTTTGTAAAACACTTCGATATGCTCAAACCCTCTTGAAACAGGCGGAACCATTGTTTGAATTACCGGGATGATTT
>JBBALS010000377.1:0-1156 GCA_040402915.1 Flavobacteriales bacterium | reverse complement strand
TATTAGTCCGCTCGAGTGTAGAAGATAGAATCTTTTCGACAGCGTGATTAAATTTATCACTAATACGTGTTCCACCAATATATCGGATAACATCTATCGCTTCGCTTATTGCATCTACTTCTTCTTGCCTCAAAGACACACCAATAAGCGAATATTCCGCATCAGTATACTCATATCCTCTATTGGCTCTATTATAACGAATAGGCGCATCAAAACCATCAGGATAGGGCAAGCGCATATTGGCAATGTCCTTTTGAATTGTTTCCTCGGAAGGATAAAAATCAAGTTTTGTTTGGCATGCCTCAATGAAATCTTCCATTTTGGGGTAACGCTTCATTGAATTTCGAAGAACGTTATCGATCACTTTGTACCGACGAAATGCACTTTTGCTGAGATTCACGAGTTTTTTTGAGGAAAAATAAGAAATAAATTCATTCCGTATACATAATACGGAGTTACTTAATTCATTTGTATCAAACAAAATAATTTAAAAAATGGAAACAAATATTGAGAAGTTCATCGAACAAAGTTTAAAAGAAAAGGAAGAAAGACCAATTCGATTATTTAATCCAACATGCATGGATTTCAAAAAAGCGCATAGACTTAAATCAATTGAGGCAACGGAAGAATATACTCGTATTGATTTCATTTATCGGTCCTCCACGATTTATATCAATGGAGGATGGATTCAAATGGATGCTGGATCGTATATTCAACCCGTGAACTCATCGAAGAAATATGGTTTGATTAAAGCAATTGGAATCCCCATAACACCTGAAAAGTACTATTTCAGAAGACAAGGAGAATACCATACGTATACGTTAATATTTGAAGCACTTCCTAAAAATACTTCCAAAATTGATATCATCGAGAGGAAAGACTGTTGGAATTGTTTCAATTTTTTTAATGTGGATTATTCGAAATGGATGTCAATTCCATTTGCTGCCGATTTACCGAAATCCAATAATTAATCATGGACTTGAATTTATTGAAGGAAAACATTCTCGAAACTAAATTGAATCAACACAGAATTCAATTAAAAAAGAAAGCAGCAGTAAAGAATCAGCATTATGCTGAGGCGGCTCAATTGAGGGAACAAGAAAAGCTGATTCTTGAACATATAGAAAAGCTGAAGAGATTGGTTCTTAAATCCATC
>JBBALS010000376.1:0-2453 GCA_040402915.1 Flavobacteriales bacterium | reverse complement strand
GGAGAAAAGGCATTCACATCATTTTCCTTGTAATACGCTGAAATATCGTTGATGTATTCCGAAAAACTAAACGTATCGCGGCAAGCTCCATTTTGAACGATGAGAACTGCGTTCAGTGTATCATTAAAGGCAAATACCGAAAAAGGATTTACCTCCTGACTAATTTCTCCATTGCTAAACGTCCAATTAAGCTGTGTGTAATCACTACTTGAATCAATAAAAGCGGCGTTCATTCCCTGGCAATCTGCAAAAAGTACTTGACCAAAAAGTGCTTGTGGTTTATTTACAATCAACACTTGAACAGAATCTTTAGCAGGACATCCAGGAGCGCCCATTACTGGAGTTCTAATCACATTGAATTGCGTGTTTTGATCAACGTTAACGATCGGTGCAGCTGAGTCGGGATTCGTTAAAAATGCGGTTGGCGTCCAAGAATAGGTGTAAAGTCCTGAATTGTCTTGTACACCAATCGATGCAGGTTCACCTTCGCATACGTTCACATCATCGCCGGCGTTCATCGAGTCAAATCGGCCATTCACGGGAACATCGAGGGTGTCGGTACAGCCTTCAGGACGATTAATGAGTACAACATAATTTTGAAATCCATTCAAATAAGCAAGGGGATTTTGTTCTGAGGTTGAACTTAATCCCAAAGCAGGACTCCAATCAAACGTAGTTCCTGCAGTGTAATCGCCAATGGGGCCAATCGCTATGTTATCGAATGCGCAAGTATCGATCAGTGCAAGTTCATCGCGGCTCGTTCCCAAAACAATCAATTCTTGTGTTAGTGTATCGATACACGATCCAACTCGAATCTCAACTGAATAAATCATTGAACTATCGGCAATCAATGTTGGTTTGCGAACCTCGCCATCGCTTAGTGAAGATGGATTAGACCATTGAAATTGATAATACGGATCATCGAACGTGTCGGGACCAAGTGTCACTTCTTGACCTTGACAAACGGTTATTGGATCGAGAGAACCCTCAATTTCGGAAATGACTGTTATCGTTAAAGAAACCGTATCGGATCCATTGCAGGTTAGGCTGCTGCTTGCAATCAAAATCACTTCATAGGTTCCGCTTGTATTGAACGTGTATGTTAAATCGGAGCTCGAACCAATCTCAACATCATTCAAACGCCAACTGAATATATCGGCATTCACACTCGTATTGCTGAATTGAGCGGTATAAGGTGCGCAGCCTATGGGTTCGGTAATGCTTGCAATGGCCGAAACCGTAATGGGCGATTCGAAATCGAATTTCACAAGCAGATTATTGCAATTGCTCGATTCGTTAATGGGAGAATACGATGTGGAATCCAATCCAGGGAAATCACTTTGTCCACCACAACCCGCACAAATCGATTGATAAATCACGCCCTTACGATCGAAACGACTGGTTCCGCCATCCACATGGTCGGGCGAAAGTGCCCCACCTAAAAACGATGCATATTCCAAGCTCTGGGCTTGATTATCCATCACGAACAAATAAAAATCGTTATTGTCGGTTGTCGATTGAAACGCATCGGGTGTGGTAACTAAACCTGCAGTTCCAGTTCCAAAAGTGTTAATGCTTCCGCCCCAACCAGTACAATAAATCTTATCGCATAAGTCAACCAAGAGGGCGGTAGGTGTGATGTCGGGAGCGCCTGTGGCATTTCCGAAAGCATTCGACCAAACCACGTTATTTAACATCGGATCCAATTTCATCAAAAACTGATTTCCTCCGGGAACACCGATAGCTGTATTAATATTGAAAACATCTCCAATAGCATCCGACTGCCCGAAAATATACACATGATTTGTTTTGTCGGTTCCCACAATAAAGGACTGATCATAGCCCTCAGCGCCAATAAATGTAGAACCTACCAAAGTATTCCCACTAGAATCAATTATGGACACAAAACCATCGGTATCGCCACCAAAAGAACTTTGGTATGCATTATTACTATTCGGGAAATTGTTCGATTTTGTCCCACCTGTAACCACTGCACGGTTATCGGTATCAACCACCAGATAGTAAATGCCATCTTCTGCAGAGCCACCAAGGTAAGTCGACCAAATTAATTGGGTTAAGTTTCCATTCAACTTAAATACAACGCCGTCCTGATTTCCTCCACCGTATTGTTGTTGAACAGCTCCGTTTGTGATTGGGAAATCGCTGCTTTGAGTACTTGTTCCCACATACACATAATTGTTTGCGTCAACCCAAATAGCGCCCCGAATTTCGTCGGCATAATTTACTGGGATAGCCCCGTTAAATCCGTCATTTCCTGTTCCTCCAACATAGGTTGATCCAAGCATTTGACTCCCATCGCTCGACAATCGGCACACAAAAACATCTAATCCGTTTGCAAGTTGTATGTATCCGTTTTCGAAACTTGCAGCTGGTCCTCCTTGAAATGTATTGGAATATGCGCCCGAAGTTGTTGGGAAATCGGACGATCCTGT
>JBBALS010000375.1:0-2469 GCA_040402915.1 Flavobacteriales bacterium | reverse complement strand
CCATTTGGGCCGAACGTGTTGGTGTTCCATTAGTGCAACATGGAATGAATTCAGACCCTGCTGCCGTGGCATACGATGCTGTTCAAATGGGGAAATCTCAAAATGCCGATGTGGTCATTATAGATACTGCCGGTCGCCTTCACAACAAGGTGAACCTAATGAATGAGCTTAATAAAATTAAACGGGTGATGCAAAAGGTTGTTCCAGATGCACCACACGAAATATTACTTGTTTTGGATGCTTCAACCGGACAAAATGCTATTGAACAATGTCGTCAGTTTACCGAAGCTACCGATGTAAACGCACTTGCACTAACCAAACTTGACGGAACCGCAAAGGGCGGAGTGGTGATTGGTATTTCGGATCAATTTAAAATCCCTGTAAAATATATTGGACTTGGCGAAGGCATGAAAGATCTTCAACTTTTCAATAAAACAGAATTCGTTGATTCCTTGTTTAAAGAATAATTTAAATCTGTTCTTATTTACCAAGCTTTCTCCATTTAATTTCCCATACATTCATCCTGCATGAAAACCAAAACGCTCCGGAAAAATAAAGTCAATGTTGTTACCCTTGGATGTTCCAAAAACATTTACGATTCCGAAGTATTAATGGGTCAACTCAAAGCCAATAACTTTGAAGTAGAGCACGAATCAAAACACGACGATTCTGAAATTGTCATTATCAATACCTGCGGTTTTATTGACAATGCAAAAGAAGAAAGTGTCAATACCATTTTGCGTTATGCCGAAGCCAAAAGCCGCGGACAAGTTGATAAAGTGTATGTTACAGGATGCTTAAGTGAACGTTATAAGAACGAATTGGAAGTTGAAATTCCTGAAGTAGATGCCTGGTTTGGAACACGCGATTTACCTCGTTTATTAAAAACTCTAAAAGCCGATTACAAACATGAATTGGTGGGAGAACGTTTGCTAACAACACCCGCACATTACGCCTATTTTAAAATTTCCGAAGGCTGCGATCGACCTTGTTCGTTTTGCGCCATTCCATTAATGCGTGGAAATCACCTTTCCATTCCCATGGAGCAACTCGAAGCTCAAGCCCGTCAATTGGCAAAAAATGGCACCAAAGAACTTTTACTGATTGCGCAAGATTCAACCTATTACGGTTTAGATTTATACAAAGACCGGAAATTGGCGGAATTGCTAAATCGTTTGTCGGACATTAATGGCATTGAATGGATTCGATTGCACTATGCATTTCCAAGTGGATTTCCGATTGATGTATTGGATGTGATGCGTGAAAAAGAAAATATTTGCAATTATATCGATATGCCTTTGCAGCACATTTCGGATTCCATGTTAAAGAGTATGCGTCGCGGAACGACCAAGCAAAAATCCATCGATTTGGTTAACATGATTCGCGATAAAGTTCCAGGCATTGCCATTCGAACTTCCTTGATTGCAGGGTATCCAGGTGAAACTGAAAAGGATCATGAAGAAATGTTGCAATGGGTGAGCGATTCGCGTTTTGAGCGCTTAGGTGTTTTTACCTATTCACACGAGGAAAATACCCATGCGCATTTGCTAGAAGACAATGTTCCTGCAGAGATTAAGCAAGAACGAGCAGATGCTGTTATGGATTTACAACAAGGAATCTCTGCATCGCTCAATCAAGAAAAAGTAGGTAACACATACAAAGTACTTTTCGATCGTAAAGAAGGGCCTTATTTTATTGGTAGAACTGAATTTGATTCACCCGAAGTTGATAATGAAGTTTTGGTAAATGCAGCTGACAATTATGTTCGAATTGGTGATTTCGCACAGGTGAAAATTGATCGTGCGGAGGAATTTGATCTTTTCGGTACTTTCGTGAAATGAAAAGTGAATGTAGCTATGTTCCAATCCGCAAAACTGGAAAGTTTTCACCCATAGTCTGCGATTGCATCGACCAAGATCCCTTTTTAGATCCTTTTTATGAAGCCGCTCCAACATTGGAGAATTTTGCTGGTTTCATTGAACGCAAAAGCCAACAAACTTGCGAACGAGCATTGTTAGTTGATGTTTTGAAAGAACAGTATTTAGCTGCAGGTATTCTCGATGAATCTGTTTCTAATAGCATCGAACGACTTCGAAGTAATACATGTTTTACAATTACCACCGGACAACAAATTGGCATTTTGTTGGGACCGCTTTACACGACATTGAAAATTATTTCGGCGGTTCGATTGGCTGAAGAACTTAGTAAAACCTATACAAATCATGATTTCATTCCTGTATTTTGGATGGCAACCGAAGATCATGATGTTGAAGAAATAAACCACGCTTTTGCACTCGAAAAAAATATAAACTGGAACACAGATCAAAAAGGTCCTGTTGGCCGGTTTTCGAATGCTGGAATGGAAGATGTTCTAGAAGAATTGAAAGAACTTTCTGGGAAAAGTGCTGATGCTATTTGGCTGATGGAAATTTATACCAAAGCTTATGCATTGCCATCACGTTCGCTTGC
>JBBALS010000374.1:0-2485 GCA_040402915.1 Flavobacteriales bacterium | reverse complement strand
ACTATGCTAGCAATGTAAATTCACAGGACATTAATAATTCAAATCCGAATCCCTTAGTTCATAAACGATCGGGATATCAGCAGCTGGATGTTCAACAACGCTGGTTGTATGATACAGAAAAGGGTGTTAGACATCAATTGAATTTCCAGTATTCGATGAGTTCGAATGTAAACCGATACGATCGTTTATCGGAAATGCAAGACAAGCAAAAACCCGTTTATGCAGAATGGCATTATGGCCCAGAAAAGCGAGCGTTGGCATCGTATCAGCTCGATTTCTTTAATGAGACAAAATGGTTTGATACAGGAAAAATTATTGCGGGTTTCCAAATGAATAAAGAAAGTCGCATTACAAGGAAGTTTGAAAATCCAAACCAAACAACACGTTCGGAAGAAGTCCTTTCATATAACCTCAATGGAGATTGGGCGAAAATCTTCGGATTTTTTAAATTTTTCTATGGATTTGAAGGATATTATAACTACGTAAAATCGGAAGCATTTGCAGAGAATATAATAACTGGAGAGATTTCCAATGCAAGCACGCGCTATCCCGCAGGAGGAAGTTCGGTGAGTAATGCAGCTGTTTATACATCTTTCCAGCGCGATTTTTTAAAGAAAATTACAATCACTGGCGGCCTCAGATACACTTACAATTTATTGAAATCGAATTTTGGGAATCAGTCATTTTATCCATTTCCTTTCCAAACAGCTACTCAGAAAAACGATATACTTTGTGGGCAAATTGGCTTGGTTTATCGACCAATAAATCGTTTGGATATAAAAGCAAATCTATCTCAGGGCTTTCGAGCAGCCAATGTAGATGATATGAGTAAAGTGTTCGACTCCAATCCAGGAATGCTCGTTGTTCCAAACATTCAGTTAAAAGCTGAAAGAACCGAAACGTTTGATGGCTCGATTAACTGGAACAAAAACGGACGTTTCTCTTTCAATGTGGGAGCATTTTACACACTACTTCATGATGCAATTGCACTAGGAAAATCGACCTTTAACGGATCAGATTCAGTGATTTACGATGGTGTTATGTCGGCTGTTAGAACCAATATCAATGCACAACAAGCGTATATTCAAGGAGCAAACATTGGCATTACGTGGAAAGTGATAAGCAATTATAGTATTCATGCAAGTATGCACTTTACCGAAGGGAAGTTTAGAACCGATTCAAGCGATCAACGCCTTGCTCATATTCCACCTTTGTATGGAAAAATTGCTATTGAACGCTCGTTAAATCGTAAATGGTCTGGCTCAATTTGGATGATGTTTAACGCTGAAAAGCCACTTAATATGTACAATGTAAATGGGGAAGATAATTTGCAATACGCCACTCCTAATGGAACACCTGCTTGGCAAACATTCAATGTGCAAATCTCTTGGAATCCGAAGAAAACAATGCTGTTAAGTGCCGCTTGCGAAAATTTACTTGACACGCAATACCGTATTTTTTCAAGTGGAATTAGTGCACCAGGACGATTGATTCGACTAATTCTCAAATCCAATTTCTAAATCCCAATTCTTCAATAATGAATAATCCTCGCTATATCTATCACATCGTATTAAAGTCGGAATGGAAACAACAAATCGACTTACCTGAATACACCGCAGCATCGCTTGAAATTGAGGGATTCATACATGCATCTCGATTGGAACAAATTGCCGCTACGTTGATTCGTTTTTTCGCATCTGAAATGGGAAATGTGGTGATTCTGAAAATTGATACGACCCTGCTCCTTCCGAAATTGGTTTATGAACCTGCGGGTGATGAACTATTCCCCCATATTTTCGGTGGGATAAATAAGAATTCGGTTGTTGAAATTTTGGGCGAGGAGTTTATTCGTAATCTATAACTCAACAAATAAAGGCTCATACACTTCCTGAATTAATCCAGCATTTTTCCCTTCGAGCATTAAGCGCTCAATCGCAGCTCGCCCCTTCTCACCCAAGGAAATACTGTATTCGTTTACATAAAGTGCAATGTGTTGCTTCATGACATCCTGCGACATTTCTTGGGCATGTTCTGAAACATAATTCATGGTGCCTTCGCGATTTGCAAAAGCATGTTCTACACTGTTGCGTATGGATTTTCCAATAACGATTTTTTGGGATTCGGGGAGCATTCTTTTTACCACAATACAACCTAATGGAATTGGCAAACCGGTTCGCTTTTCCCAATATTCGCCCAAGTCGATGATTCTATTTAAGCCGCGTTCGTGATACGTAAAACGATTTTCGTGAATAATTAAACCCGCATCAATCTTTCCAGACAAAACTGCTTCTTCAATGTCAGAAAACAACATCACCACCTTATTTTTCGCCTCTGGAAATGCCATCGACAGGAGTAAATTGGCGGTGGTGGTTTTTCCAGGAATACCAATTTTAAGATGATTAATTTGACTTGCATCGGGCGCTATCGGATTTTTAGAGATGAGCAATGGACCACATCCAAAACCCAAAGCACTTCCTGCATCCAA
>JBBALS010000373.1:0-2486 GCA_040402915.1 Flavobacteriales bacterium | reverse complement strand
TAATGATAAATGTTGTATCTACTGAACAACCAAAGTTATCGGTTACTACAAGCGAATAATTTCCTGCTGCAATCCCACTTAAAGAAGAAGATGTTTGACCGTTCGACCAAGTATAAGTAAATGGTCCCCAACCTTGAGCATCAGGGAAAATTGTTGCATTCGACTGATTTGAACACAAAACATCCGATGATGAAGATTCAAATACAACGCGAGGCGCAACAGTAATCATTGCAGTATCGGTTGCAATAAATCCATCAGCATCTGTAACAGTTAAACTAATTATGTTAGTCTGATTACTGCATAAATTGATTTGAGATGCAGTGCTTCCGTTAGACCATAAATAAGTATAAGGAGGTGTTCCATAAGAAAGTTGTACCGGAAAACTCAAACATTGACCTGGACAAATTGTATCGCCTGTTATGGCAATATGAAAAACGCATGGAGGAACAATAATGGAGGACGTTACATTGGCTGTACAACCTTGATCTGATGTCAATTGCAACGTAATAGGATATGTTCCTGGGCCAGTAAACAAAGATGTTACATTCGTTAACGAAGACGAACTTGGTGTAGATGAAGAACCCAAATTCCATTGTTGATTGGTAATAGATCCACTGCTGATGGTACTCAATGACTGAACGAGTACTGGTAAATCGCAAGCAGGGGCTTGGTATTGAATTACTGGTATTGGAAGCGGAGCGATGGTTATTGGAATTTGAACATTCGAAACGCAGCCGTTGAATGCTGTTAAGCTTAAAACATAATTTGTTGTTACTAGGGGAGAAACTACGGTGGTTTGAGAGGTAATATTTCCAGGGTTCCAGGTGTAGGATTCATAACCTGTGGGAGCTGTTAGGGTAACTGATTCTCCCGGACAGATTGTGTCGGCCAATGCTGCTAAAGTGGATGGCGAACACGCAGCATCGACATAAGCATAACCAAAATGCCCACCTTGACTGCAATCACCTACTGTAAATTCGGCAGTAACATTTTGCCCTAAATAACTTGAAAGATCAACGTTTACAGTACTCCACGGCTTGTATTTTACACCTGTGCAAACTGTCGAATTAAAGAAACCTGGTAATTCGGCTGCCGCTGAAACAATAAATTCCGAACACGGAATGACAATTCCATTTTGATCACGAAGACGAGCAATGAAAAAAGGCTGTTCGGCTGAAGAGTGACCAGGATCTTCAAAAACTACTGCATAGCGATAAGTAAAACTTGAATTACTCGCACCTACTAAAAATGTTTGAGAAATTTGTTCCGCTTCCGCTCCAACATTATTATTACCAATAAGTAATGAACTGGATCCTCCTAAAGGATCAACTCTTGGAAAACCACCACACGGATCGTTACCAGAATTTACAACCGCATGTCTTCCTGGTGAAACTCCGATGCCTGTTAATTGATAAATAGGAGTTGGAGAACCCAATGGAGCCATTATAGAATTTCCGGTAGTTGCAACCCAAGAACCCAAATTTCCATTTTCAAAGCCCATATTAGAGCAAGCAGGCTGAACGGGAACGGGAGTTAAACTGGCTGTTAAATCGTATTGAAAACAGTTTGTACTATTGTTACTTGTTGATGAAGAAGCGTCAACAAGAATATAATAGGTTAGCCCAGCAGATACAGACACAATGGTTGAAATTCCATTCGTGCCGCTTCCTGTGAGTGTTGTCAAACAATTTCCTATACCAACACAGCCTTGAAAAACTGCTAAAATTTGACGAACGTTTCCAGTAGAATGAACATCATTCAATGTAATAGAAAGAAATCCCGTTTGATTGGGCGTAACAGCATACATCCAATCTTGTCCGCCAAATGGTGTTCCATTAACTGCACTAGCAAGACATGAATTTGCCCCATTGTAATCATTTAAATCACCACAAAGCGTTTGATTGTTTGTAAAAAAAGGTAACTGAATTGGATTTGCTAAGGCTGTATTGCAGTCATTTCCCCCTTGAGAAAATACCATTACAGGCGACAGAAGAGCCGCTAATACTATAATGAATATTTTATTGAAAGGAGACCAATTCATAAATACGTATCTTTAAAAAATGCGATAAGCAGATGGTCAGGACAACAGCTTTTCCCCTTGTTGAACGTAAAGGTATTGGTGCGGTTTCAGTTTTTAGATGCTCATGTAAGTTCGGCGATTATATTGGATAGAAATTTGAATCATTTAATTGATTATGTGTATATTAGAATGTATTTTCAACGAAATATACTGGATAGATTTAACCCAATAATGCCATATTAAATGAGTTCTAAACTTGATCTGCAAAATCCAATGAGAGAGAAGCTTGATTCTATATTCAAGACTATCAAAACGAGCAATTATTTATGTATGCTCAAACGTGGTACAAAGGGAAAATAACGTTTGTTGAAATGGATTTAAATCCACCTTTGAAACCCGAGGGCGAAGTCATTTCGATGAATTTCCACCTAACATCACTCGAAAAGAAACGCATCCATAAGGCGAT
>JBBALS010000372.1:0-2493 GCA_040402915.1 Flavobacteriales bacterium | reverse complement strand
GATTCCACTGCGTGAAGAACCGCTTCATTTGTATAATATCCCCGCATTTTTTTACCAAAAGCAGGAAATGCAAGTTTCAATCGGTTGGATATGGAATCAGGTAAAATCGTTTGCAGTTGCGCCGATTTAATTCCAGGTTGGTAAGATGAATCTGGTAATGATTTACTCAATCGTCCTTCCGAAAAATCAACCATGCGTTGTGCGGGAGCCGTTTGATTTCCACCTCCTGCCAAACAAGCTGCTTGTTCGATGGATTGCTGAAATTTCATTCCTGCCAATGGTCCAAACGCTTCAAAGGCTTTCAAATCTTCGGGTTTCACTTCCACAACAATTCCGGAATTCGCAAATGGATTATTGCGTTTCGAAGGCGACCATCCATTGGTTACGATTTCACCTGGTGATGTTGCACAAGGCGCAATAATTCCTCCCGGACACATGCAAAACGAATAGACTCCACGTCCTTGAATTTGTTCTACAAGCGAGTAGGAGGAGGGTGGCAAATATTCGCCACGATTGTCGCAGTGGTATTGAATGGAATCGATTAATTCTTGAGGATGTTCAGCGCGAACCCCCAATGCAAATGGTTTAAATTCGAGAGATACACCAGAAGCATGCAGCATTTCATAAATATCTCGAGCCGAATGTCCGGTGGCAAGAATCATTGCTTTTGCTTGTATGCGATCGCCATGTTGGGTTTCCACTCCCGAAAATGCACCTGCATTGAATTCAAATCCGTTGATGCGTGTGTCGAAATGTACTTCACCTCCATTATTTAAAATGGTCTCACGCATCGCAACGATGATTCCCGGAAGTTTGTTGGTGCCTATGTGCGGGTGTGTTTCGATCAGAATTTCTTCGACGGCTCCATGTGCGAAAAACGTGTCCAGAACCGAACGGATATTACCGCGCTTGTTTGAACGGGTGTATAATTTCCCATCCGAATAAGTTCCAGCTCCACCTTCTCCAAAACAATAATTGGAATCGGGATTTACATGATGCTCCTTGTTTATTTTGGCCAAATCGCGTCGTCGGTCGCGCACATTTTTACCACGTTCCAACACAATGGGTTTTAATCCCAATTCGAGCAAACGCAAAGCTGCAAAAAGTCCCGCTGGACCGGCTCCCACAATTATAACTTCTTGTGCATTCGCAACATTTTTGTATTCGGGAATCTGAATCTGGGATTTTGGAATTTCTTCATTCACATACACCGCAATCTTTAAATTCACCTTTACGGAACGGCTGCGAGCGTCAAGTGAACGACGAAGTGGAATGATATGAAGTTGATCGGTTTCGCTTAACTGAAGTTCTTTTCGAACATATTCTTTCAACAGAATTGCATCGTACCCAAGCATGGGGCTCAGCGTTAACTGCAATTCATGATGCATCGTTCTATTCGAAAGTAAAGGAAATATAAAATGCTTTCGACCGAATACTTTGTAAACTGGATGTGTAGAGATTGTTGTCTTGAACCAATAAATTATTCAATCCATACGACATTTTAAATTCAGGGCTGAACTTAAAATATTGGGTGTAAAAATCAAGACCAAAGCCTAGTTCACAATTCAAATCGTTCTTTTTTAGCTTCAATATTTTTTCCCCTTTAGCATCAATTTTAGCTTGCGAAGCTAAATCGACAACAGGCTTCAAACCTCCTATAATATAAGCCCTTCCATTATTCAATCGTGCCGATTTAAATTTAAGCAACAAAGGAAATTCGAGAAAAGTAGATTCTACACTTTTAAATCGGGTTTCGGTTGTGGCAGAACTATTAATTATTGATGGCGTTACGCGAAGTTGATAGACAAGCTTGCGTTCTCCAAATGAAAGCGTGGGTGTAAAACGTAAGTCAAAGTTGTCGCCCATATGTAAATTGGAAATTATTCCCAAGGAAAACCCCATTCCTGATTCAGGACTTATGCTCAATACAGAATCTATATCGCGTAAATCTCTGATAGGAGTTGCCACGAAATTAAAAGAGTTTACTCCCAGTAAAAATCCGAAGTGAACGGTTTGCAAATCGTAGTTCTGCAAGTTCAATACTTTGCGGTCTTTTTGTTGCGCTTGCAAAAAAGAAGTTGAAACAACAATGGTAAGTATCCAAAATAAAAGGAAACGCTTTGTTAACAAGGTATATGATTTAAATGTTTTCAACGAATGAATACAGTTGTTATTTTGTTGCAGTGTACAAACTTACGATTCCAAATGTTAAACGTTGCGATTTTAATTGTTTAAATCCGCTTTGTTTTGCTATGGTTAGAAATTGATCACCTTCAGGAAATGCAGTTACTGAATCGTAAAGATACTTATAAGCTGAATTATCCTTTGAAACGACCTTCCCCCACCAAGGACAAAAGTATCGGAAATAGAAATCATACAATTGTTTTACAGGGAAAATTCTTGGACGAGAAAATTCAAGTATAACCAATTTACCTCCAGGCTTTAAAACTCGGCACATTTCATCGAGGCCTTTTGATAAATGTTCAAAATTCC
>JBBALS010000371.1:0-2513 GCA_040402915.1 Flavobacteriales bacterium | reverse complement strand
GGGTTTGAAATTCACCTAAAAATAAGGGAATAATGTAGGGTGCAACAGTTGGAATAAATCCAATTCGTAACAAGCCATGAAGCTCTTCCGAACTATCGCGCACCTGTTCTTTGATGCGTTTACCCAATTGAACCATTTGTCGTGCTTCATCCAAAATACGAATGGCTGCATCGGTAGGAACAACGGGCTGTTTACCTCGATCGAAAAGCGCAACACCCAATTCATCTTCTAGTTTCTTAAGCTGCATACTCAAGGTTGGTTGCGATACAAAACAGGCCTCCGCAGCACGTGCAAAATGTCGGTGGGTGTCTACAGCAATTAAGTACTCGATTTGTGTGAGGGTCATCGGAATGAATTTAAAACGAAAATAGGCAAAATCGATGCGTATATAAAAACTGAAAAATAGAATCTGTGAAATTAGAAGTCGTCCTCTTTTCTTATTTTTTCGGGGTTACATGCATGAGTCATCATTGGATTTATCGATTTTGATGTTCATAATGTGCTTAGAAATCCCCACATCGATTTTTTATATCTTCCAATTGAAATGATATATTTGCCATTAAAATTAGAAGAAATGACCCAGTCGACTTTTGCTCCAATGATGCCTTCTGCTTCGCGTCACGGTTTTTTTCTAGGATTTTCACTGGTAGTGATGCAAACCATATTCTATTTGGCTGATATCAAACAAGATTCAGCTTTGGGCTACTTATCATATGTCATCTTATTTGTTGGACTTTTCCTATCCGTTCGTAATTACCGCGATGAACTTAATGCTGGTTTAATCAGTTATGGCCGTTCTGTAGGATATGGAGTTGTTGTATCTCTAATGGCAGGAATTATCTCATCTACATTTGTTTTCATTTTGTACGAATTTATCGACACATCCTTTTTAGCAAGAATGTTACTTGAAGCGGAAATTAAACTAGAAGAACAAAATCTTCCACCCGATCAAATGGAAATGGCATTGGAAATAAACCAGAAAATGTTTACTCCTTTTGCAGTTTCAATGATGTCCATTTTAGGATATGTATTTATGGGAACACTTTTCAGTTTGGTTGTTGCGGTATTTCTTAAGAAAGAAGATGAGGGATTTAACTCATTTAACAAAGACACCATCTAATGATTGATATTTCTGTTGTTGTTCCTCTCTATAACGAGGATGAATCGCTTCCTGAACTCTGTGCATGGATTTCGCGGGTGATGATTGAAAACGGATATAGTTGGGAAGTCATTCTCGTTGATGATGGAAGCAACGACAATTCCTGGGAGGTAATCCGTTCATTACAAACTTCCGATTCTCACATTCGAGGCATTCGTTTTCGTCGTAATTACGGTAAATCTGGTGCGTTAAATGTAGGTTTTGAAGCATGTAATGGGAATGTTGTCATTACAATGGATGCCGACTTGCAAGATAGTCCGGACGAAATTCCGCAACTCTACCGCATGATTACCGAAGAAGGTTTCGATTTGGTGAGCGGCTGGAAACAAAAGCGCTTCGATCCTATTACCAAAACATTGCCGACTAAGCTCTTCAATTGGGCAGCTCGTAAAATGAGTGGCATTTACTTACACGATTTCAATTGTGGTCTAAAAGCATACAAAAACGATGTGGTGAAAAGCATCGAAGTGTATGGCGAAATGCACCGATACATTCCGGTTCTTGCTAAATGGGCAGGATTTAAAAAGATTGGCGAAAAGGTTGTGCAACACCGCGCAAGAAAATACGGGGTAACTAAATTTGGCTGGGAACGCTTTGTGAATGGATTTCTCGATTTGTTAAGCATCACCTTTGTTTCTCGCTTTGGAAAACGACCTATGCACCTTTTCGGTCTCATTGGAACATTAAGTTTCATGATTGGATTTGCGATTGCCGCGTATTTAACATTCGCCAAATTTGCTCACCAGGCCTACAAAATGACTGATCGTCCAATATTCTATTTTGGATTATTCTTTATGGTGGTTGGAACGCAAATGTTTCTTGCCGGATTCTTAGGCGAACTCATTTCCCGCAACGGTCACGATCGCAACAATTACCAAGTCCGCGAGCGCTTAGGATAATTTCATTTGCTTAAAGGCAATCGAAAATCCGAATGTTCAATTGGGTAGTAACTCAATGCGCAGAATTTTAGCGCCTATTTCCAAGCGGTGCACAATGTCCATTCCCTTGGTAACTTTCCCAAATGCAGTGTAACGCCCATTTAAATGCGGTGTGCGCGTGTGGGTAATAAACCACTGACAACTTTCGGTATCCGGTCCGGCACTTGCCATTCCTAATACGCCTTCATCAAAATTCCGATGTGTAAATTCACTGCGAATTGTTTGCATGGTGCTTCCAAAACCATCTCCACGCGGACAACCATCTTGAATCACAAAACCGGGCACAACTCGATGCAGACGTTTGTTTGTGTAAAATTGATCTTGAATAAGTTTAACGAAATTAGCAACAGTTCCAGGTGCATCATTCACCCATAATTCAGCTTCAATACTTCCAAATTCTGTAACAATGGCAATGT
>JBBALS010000370.1:1262-2518 GCA_040402915.1 Flavobacteriales bacterium | reverse complement strand
TCATTATTAATCCAAAATTCAAGACGATGGTCTTTATGAACGCCCAATCGATATCCACCATTAAAATCGCTGTATTTCGAAACAAGGGTTTGCTCTTTTTTATCGTTTAGATAAACCCATGCTGATACAGTGAGAGCTCCAGTTATTTCAACATCTTCGGCTGTATTTAAATTTGCAAACTGACTTGAATTTTTCTCTGCTGCGATGTAAACTTCTTTGTCGCCAGCTGGATTTACTTCTTGAGCAAATTGATTTGAATGAGGAATCTTCGAACTTAAAGCTCCTTTCAAATGCCAAACACCACGATACGTTTTATTCCAAGCGTTTTGAGAACTTTCGTCGGCTGCAAATTTATTGCTGAAATAAATAAATACAGGAGCTGTTTTGGCACTATTTAATTCATCCATTTTTACCCAAGCAAGTAATTCTCCTGTTTGCGGATTGTAAGATTCAATTTCATATTCTAATAATGAAACACCGTCCGACTTGGTAAATCGAATATCGAATCCTTGATCACTGATTACATTTCCTCCATTGGAAACCGATTTTAAGTCATTGTCCTGGATGTTAATCATCACCGGAAAATCTTTCAAGGATGCATTGGCTGATAATTGACTTTGATCGAATTGAATTTCTTTACGAAACTTAAATTCTGCGAGTGTTTCAATACCGTTCACACGATTATTTGCAACCGATACTTCTGCTGTTCCAAGCATATCGTAAATGAGAGCAAGGGAGAAAACTCCAACTGCGAGAGCTCCAGTAACTGCAACAAAGCGATAGCGGATACTCGTTTTAGTTTTTACCTTATGTGATAGTCTTGTAGAGTGCTTTTTCATGAGATTGTATTATAAATATTACTTCGATTCAAGAGGGAGTTCTGTTCCAACATTTGCTGATGACCCAACTTGTTGAGGTTGCATAGGCGTTTTTACTTTAACAACCGAGCTGTATCGGTATGTGTTATCAGCACCCACTTGCATAACGCGATAATGATTGTCGCCTTGTAATGGTTCTTCGTCAACAAACGAATAAAATAGATTAACTAAAAGTTTCGTTCCAACGCGGTCACGGAATCCCAGTGCTTCGAAATCAGTTCCGTTTTCAGAACGTTCAACAACAAAAACTCCGTCTTTCTTATCGTTTTTCACTAGCCAACGAACGTATGTTTTACCATCGAGGTAGACTGGTGAAAATGAAATGAACGTATTTGCCGAATCTTGTTTTAAAGACGACTTATTTAATAGGGATTCTCC
>JBBALS010000370.1:0-1252 GCA_040402915.1 Flavobacteriales bacterium | reverse complement strand
AATTAGATACTGCCTGAGCATCTGCTTGGGTTGCTGTCGAAAGCAACATGAGTCCAGCGATAATTGAAGAGTAAAAGTATGTGCGTTTCATAGTGTATGAGTTTTTGCAGTTTGATACGTCAAAGGTATTTGTGGGGTTTAGCGAAGAAGTCCAAAGCTGCAATGAAGCATTACAGATGTAAGTTTATTATGTTATAGCCTTTGGTAAATTCGCTGCTTGTATTGATATTATTGGGAAATTTGTTTTTGTTATTGATGATAATAGAAATCGCTGATGTAAGAATGATTGGTTTCGATTAAAAAATCAATCGTTTTTTGGCTCATAGCTGTTTTACTATTTTGATGGTCTTTTGTTCATCGCCTTGAGATAGACTTAGGAAGTAAATTCCGGGTCTTAATGATGCGGCCTCTTTGTATTGAAAATGATTGTCACGATCGATTTCTGGCTGCATTATTCCAGAATACATCACTTGACCGCTAATGCTCGTTACTTTCACGTTTACGTCGTTTGCGCTTAGCGAACGGTATGAAACGGAGAAGTTTTCTTTGAAAGGATTGGGGCTTACATAACGAATTCCCAAAGATGCTGTTGGAGCATCGAAATGCACATTGCGAATGGACGTTACAGTGCTTTCTCCTTTAAAACTGCGCGCTCTAATACGATAAATAGATTCTCCATATAGAGGAGCAGGATCAATGAGGAAGTAATTGAGCGTTTCGTCCGATTTTCCTGCAGCTAGTTTTTGGGCTACTTGCTGAAAATGGATTCCATCTGTAGAGCGTTCTAGACTGAAATAATCTAGGTTTGATTCGTGCAGGGTTTGCCAATTCATAACTACATGTCCGGAATTCTCTTTCAAATCGACAATTCCAAACTGGGTTAAACTCGGCGATGCACTAAATACTTCTTTCCCATCAACACTGAAAAATGATTCTGGATCATTTTCTGAATCATAAAACAATTTAATCTCTTCTGCTGAAAAGGCTTTCGAGGCGATTCGAATTTCATCAACAAGTCCATTCATAAAGCTACTTTTCCGATCTGGACCTACACCTACAAAAATGTTCTTGCCTGATGTGTATTCGATTTCAGATTTTTCAGAACGGTCGAGTTTGCCGTTTACATAAAGCAGTATAGAATCTTGCTTTTCCGAATAAACCCCGGTTAATTGATACCATTTTCCTTTTTCAAGTTGGGTTCCCAATGCACATTTTCTGAGAGATGCTGTTTTCCCTTTGGAATCGACAATTT
>JBBALS010000369.1:0-2529 GCA_040402915.1 Flavobacteriales bacterium | reverse complement strand
TGGAACCATCATTTAAAAGTTGATCGTTCGATTGGAGTTTGGAACTGTGTTGAGGCTGCGCCACTAATGGTAATATAGGCGTTTCGAAATGACAACTCAGTGTTAAATTTCGAGTATCGATTATATTTCCATTGGCCGCATCAATTCGGATTTGCCATTGGGAATCGGAATTCTGAGGCGTAAATCGGAAGGTATAACAGTCGTGAAGCTTTCCATCTTTATCGGGCCAGTATGCATGTTCGATGTTTATTTTTCCTTTAACACCTTTGTTTTGGGCAGTCCAGCGATTTGTCCGTGTAGATTGAAGTTCATTAAGTTCGATTTTCGAGTCTATGCCCTTGGAGTGCAATGCTTTTTCGGCAGCCATTTCTATGGAAAGCCCATCTTCTTGGATAGGAAGGCGAGAAGAAAGATTATTTAAGAAATGACATTGCTGTTGGGTTAACTTTTGATTTTTATCAAGGACCAATTGCGCATCGGCACCAAAAATTTCCAATCCATTTAAAGTTTGACGCAGCCAGATTACCTCCAAACCTGATTTAGGCGATTTGTGATGACTTGTTACAATGACATTTTCGAAATCCGACTCTTGAAGTTTGCATTGTGACTGCAATTGTGGGATAAAGGATTTCCAATCGGCTTTTTGGGAATGAACGGAAACGCTTGTAGAGAAAAGAAGCAGGAAAAGGAAAGTTAAACGCATACGATTAATTTGAATAGGAGGCTAAAATAGCTCATTTAGAACATCAAAAAAACATAAAGGTTTTGAAGATGGGGATTTCAATATTGATGTCTCCTAAATTAGATTGAACTCAATGCGCCTCTAACCAATTCAGCCCTGTTCCAATTTCAACTTCAATGGGAACGGTGGTTTTGAACTGGGCTGAACATGAATTTACAGTATTTATTATCCTTAAAAAAAATATAATGTTGCTTATTATCAACAAATCAATTTACTTTGTGGTAAATAAGCAACATTATGCAATGAATAGTAAAAAACAAATCTTGTTTCCTAAATACCTAAAAATACTGCAGCAAGTTGGCGAACACATTAAACTTGCAAGAAAACGCAGAAAACTAACCACTATTCAGGTAAGTGAAAGGGCTGGAATAGACCGAAGCACATTGTATCAAATAGAAAAAGGAAATGGAAGTGTATCCATGGCTGCCTATTTTAATACCCTGAGGGTGCTTGGATTGCAAGATGATTTTTTAAAGTTGGCTGCCGATGATGCTTTTGGCCGAAAACTACAAGATCTTAGTTTGTTAAAAAGCAAATAGCGATGGCAACAGTTAAAACAGACATTTTTATTTATGCACATTGGATTGGAATGGATGAACCTAGGTGCATAGGATTACTCATTGCTCAGCAAGCAAAAGGCAAAAAAACATTTAGTTTTGAATATGAAATTGACTGGATTCAATCGAAAGAGCAAATGCTATTAGACCCTGATATTGGATGGTATAAAGGACAGCAATATCCAAATGGGAAGGAGAATTTTGGCGTTTTTTTTGACTCCATGCCCGATACCTGGGGACGTACGTTAATGAAAAGACGTGCTGCTCAAAATGGGAAGTTTGAATTAAAACAATCGGCACTTTATGACATTGATTTTTTATTAGGCGTTTATGATGAAAGCAGAATGGGGGCTTTGCGCTTTAAACTCGATAAGGAAGGGCCGTTTTTAGATAACAATCCACATTCATCAATTCCTCCAATGAGCAGCATAAAAGAACTTCAATATGCAGCTAAAATATTGGAATCGGATGAAAATAGTGAAGCAGTAAAGAAATGGCTTGCTATATTATTAGCCCCGGGTTCTTCATTGGGAGGTGCAAGACCTAAAGCAAATGTTCGTGATGAAAATGGAGAATTATGGATAGCTAAATTTCCTTCTGAATCAGATTCGAATGATAAAGCTGCATGGGAATATTTAGCATATCGTTTAGCTTTGAAAGCAGGTATAGAAATCTCGGAATCAAGAATTGAAAAAGTTTCTGGGAAGCACCACACTTTTTTAACGAAAAGATTCGATCGTAATAAAAACGAAAGAATACATTTTGCCAGTGCCATGACAATGACGGGCAATAACGAAGATACGCTGAAAGAAAAAGCCGCAAGCTATTTAGATATCGCTGAGTTTATTCAATATTCGGGAGCACAAAACAAGAAAGATCTGCATCATTTATGGAGGCGTATTGTGTTTAACATTGCCATTTCCAACACAGATGATCATTTAAGAAATCATGGTTTTATTTTGATAGAAAAAGGATGGATTCTTTCTCCTGCTTTTGACTTAAATCCATCTATTGACAAAGATGGATTGGCTTTGAATATTGATTCAGAAAACAATGCATTGGACGTAGATTTGGCAAAAAGCGTAGGCGAATACTTTCAACTAGTACCCGACGAAATGGATAAAATCGTGAACGATATCTATACAGCAATTAGCAGTTGGAAGGACATTGCGAAAGAAATTGGAATTTCAAGAGCTGAACAAGAAATGATGGCACCTGCATTTAGAATTT
>JBBALS010000368.1:0-2530 GCA_040402915.1 Flavobacteriales bacterium | reverse complement strand
TCCAGTAACACTCAGTGAGTAGGTTCCCGATTGAGAAACGGAAATATTCTGAGATGTTTCGGTGGTTGACCAAACATTACCTGTTACATAATTCGAAACTAAATTGGCACTTGCTCCCTGACAAATTGAATCAGGGCCTGTTATGATTAACGGCTGTGGATTATCGACAAGTTCGATACTGAATGAAATAGCTTCACCACTGAGAAGCCCGCATGCATCCGTTGGAGAAACCGATACAGTGTATGTTCCCGAGAGTGTTGTCCCCCAATCAATCGTTATGGAATCTGAAATACTGCTGTCGTTGGGCGTTATAAAAGTTGCGGTTGAAGGAATATCAAACCAATGATAATTTATACCTGCAAACTCATCCGTACTAAAAATGGACGTCGTTCCAGTACATGCTTGCAATGGGCCGTTTATAGAAGCAAAAGAAGGAATTGGTCCATTTACTTGAGGCGCGGTTAACTCCACATTATCCACAAATAAAAACTCATCATTTCGGTTGGTAGAAATTCCTACTTTAAATCCAAATGTTCCAACACAACTAGGAACTTGAAAAGTAAATTGTGATAGGTTGATATCGACAGAAATGTTACCCAACCCTGTAAAAACGGTAATTGGACTTCCTACAACTCCATCTAAAATAGGAGTAAACAATAGGTTTTCACCTGTATCCCAACCTGTTCCGGTGCATGCTGGCAAACGATTACCATAGTTAAATTTCAGTTCGCGTATAAATTGACTGGAAGTACTTATATCGATATCGAAGAATGTAATTTCATTTAATGTTACCGGTCCATTTCCATTACCTCCCGAAATACAACTACCTCCTCCAGCAACTCCTCCAACCACTAAGGATTGAGTTCCTGAAACCAAGTTAAGCGGTTGAGTTGATTCGAACGTTCCATCGGTTGAAACAGCTGTTGCAACATAAGTCCAAGAATCGCCTGGTTCAGCACCTTGAAAAGCCAATTGAATTTGAGCGTGAAGGCCAGCAAATGATGATACGAGCAGAACCAACAATATTGATTGAAAACGAGTGGTAGATTTCATGATGCGAAACTACTAAATGCGAACGAGATGTATGTTATAAAATTGTTACGTGGATTTCAGCGCCTTTGGAATTAGATTTCGTTAAAATATTAATTCTCATCACCCAATTAAAAATCAATCTTGTAATAGAACAATGGCAAGAATCCCAATTGGTAATTTTTCACAAGTGGATCGGCAGTAAGGTCTTTCGGATTAGGCGAATAACTCAAGGCCAATACATTTCGAACATTTAACACATTAACCAAATCGACTGCGAACTCATGTGTGATTCCTCTCAAAGGTCGAACAACACCATCGGCAATTACTTTGGAACGGGAACGATTTATTTTGTACGATAGTCGAACATCCCAACGGTAATAATTAGGGAATTGCATACTGTTAATGCTACTTTCCAAAGGAACGACATCGTAAATACGCGCACTTGCAGCCACATCAACCGGCGAATATCTTCGGCCACCTGCATACGTAATTTTAGTGCTACCGCCGATGGTATTTTTCCCGCTCTTCCCAACTGGGTATTCAACGCCTCCAAGCAAATTTAGAATAAACTTCCCATTGAAATCGCTGTCGTATGTTTTGCCATTGCTGCCGGTATATTTCGAATCATATAAAGAACCAGAAAACAAGAAAAAGTAATGCTTACTAAAGAACTTTTCCACCGTAAGTTCCATTCCGTAATTGCGCCCGGTTCCAGTATTCTGCATCGAATACAAAGGCATAAAACGCGAGAAAGTGGCACCCGAATTTATAAGCGATATTCCTGACGAAACGGCATATACAGGAATATTCCAGAGGGTTTGATAATACGTTTCTAGTTTAATTCGGAAGTTCCTTGAAAACGATCGATCGTAGCCCAAAACCAGATGCGAACTGCGCGATAAACCCATTTTTTCATTAGCACGAATGCGCTGCGGATTGGCTTCTACCACACCCAGATTAACAATGGAATCGGGAATGGGGAAATAGGTATAAGATTGTTGCATCTGACTATGAAGTCCTGCGCCCAAACTCAAGGATTGATTTTCTCTGAAATCCCAACGAATGCCCCAACGTGGTTCGATGGTGGTTTCCTTATTTAAAGTAACATGCTGACTATAAATGCCTGCACTCAACGTAAGCATATCGCTGATACGGTATTTCCATTGAATGTATGGTTGAATTAGGAAGAAATTCGCTTTGTAATTGGCGCGCACTTTCCAGGAGATTGAATCATTTACCAAGGATGGCAAGGAATCTTTCAAGCCAATAATTTTCACTTGATCGTATAAATCTTCATCGTATCGATTCAAGAAAAATCCACCACGAACCGAGCTGCACGCATTGATTTTACTGTGAACAAACCAAGCCAATGTCGATTTCTGTTCTTGAAACTGATACGAAAGGATTTTAGGAAAGGGATTGATGGGAGTGCTCTTTGAATCGCGAAGAATTAAATCATGATTGGCCGTCACGCTTTGTTTGGATGTAGCCAATGTCG
>JBBALS010000367.1:0-2531 GCA_040402915.1 Flavobacteriales bacterium | reverse complement strand
GACTTTCAATTTTGATTTTTCAGATGCGAAGTGTTCAATTACAGATGTAAGATGAATGTAAACAAACAAAAAGTCTATTTCTCAATAGTAATTGAATATCAATCTATTAAATAACAATCCCTTAATTAAGCAGTGAACTTTGATTGTAAGAACGGATGGAATGATTGGATTTTTGTTGATTTTTAAACGAATCAAGTTCAATTTTAATTCAGCACATTTTGTTGAGACGAATTATAATAAAAATTAATTTGTGGAGGATACGATTTAGAAATTTTATCGAACAATTCGAAACTCAAAAAACGCGAATTGATTATTTCAATGGCGAGTCTTTTTCATTGAAAACATGATCAAATACAAGCTTATCCAACCAAGCTGGAAAGAATTTATTAAGCCAAAACGAAAGAAGTGCCGTAGATGAAAGTATCATATATGATTTTCGTTTAACAACTGCTTTCAGAAGTTTGTCAGCGACTTCATTGGCCGACATCGAATTCTCCTCATTTTTATGAGATTCACCTTGTTCAGTTCCATCAGCGGCTAGCATGGTATTTCGAATATTAGTTGCTACAAATCCAGGACGGGCAATTAAGACATGCAAACCGGTATTTCTGTTTTCTATACGTATCGATTCTAAAAATCCTTCCAAGGCGAATTTAGTAGCAGAATAACCACTACGTGTTGGCAAACCTTTATACCCTGCAACCGAGGACATGCCAACTAAAGAACCTTTCGATTTCAACAAATGAGGCATAGCATATTTAGTGCAATACACCAAGCCCCAAAAATTCACATTCATGAGTTTCCTCAAAACGTTTAAATCGACATCTTTAAAAAGAGCCCGCATGGTTATTCCTGCATTATTTATGAGCACATCAATACTACCAAATTTCTGAATTGTAGCATCAATAAGCAGCTCACATTCATGCTCATGTGTAACATCCATTTTAACTACAAGCAAGCGATTGCCCAGAGGATCAAGTTCATTTTGCAGGGCTGTTAAAGCTTCGAGATTTCTCGCGGCAGCAACAACTTGGCATCCCGCTCGAAAAAAAACACGTGCGCATTCTAAGCCAATTCCCGATGAAGCACCTGTTATTACAATTACAGCATTTGACTTCATTTGAAACTTGTATTTTTGACAAAAATAGTGGAGCCCATGATGCTAATAGAGGTTGTCGACAAAAAAACTGAAATGGAATTCCATCAGGTTAGCGAAATTATTTATCGAACAGATATTAATTACATTCCCAATATTCGTCAAGACTTGGATAAAATTTTTGACACCTCCAAAAATAAACTATTTCGGCAAGGTGGAGAACTTATCCGTTGGATTTTAAAGGATTCAAATGAAACTTTAATTGGAAGAGTTGCAGCCTTTATTCACCCCAAAACATCACAAAGCGGGAAGCACAAGATTGGCAGCATGGGTTTTTTTGAATGTATCAATAACCAAGAAGCCGCTTTTGTTCTTTTCGATGCATGTAAAAAGTGGCTTCATGATAGAAAAATGGAAGGCATGGAGGGGCCCGTAAATTTTGGAGAACGTGATCAATTTTGGGGTTTGCTCATTCAAAATTTCGAATCACCACCAAGCTATGGGATGAACTACAATCCTGACTATTACCAAAATTTCTTTGATGCGTATGGCTTCCAAAACTACTTCAATCAATACGTGTATTGGCGAAATCTGGATCAGCCTGTTCAGGATGTATTTATCAAGAAATCGAATATAATTGGGCAGAACCCCGATTTCAGGGTCAGCAATATGCAAGGAATTCCGTTGGCTAAAATTGCAGAGTATTTTCTGGAAGTATACAATTCTGCTTGGGGAGGGCACAAAGGATTTAAAAACATGCGATTAGAACAAGCGAAATCGATTATAAATTCGATGAAGCTCATCATGGATCGCGACCTACTAGTTTTTGCTTTTTTGAAGGATGTTCCTGTAGGATTTTACCTAAATATTCCGGAGCTCAATGAGTTTTTTCGACATGTGAATGGAAACCTCAATTGGATTGGGAAACTGAAATTCTTCTACTACCTAAAATTCGCAAAACGCAAAACCATGTTGGGGATAGTCTTTGGTGTTGCGCGCGAGCATCAGGGGAAAGGCATCGAAGGAGGCATGATAAAATTTGCGGAAGATTACATTATTTCAAAAAAACGATATACCGAAACCATAATCACTTGGGTTGGCGATTTTAATCCTCGAATGCTGCGCGTTATCGAAAATTTAGGCACTGAGCTTTATCGAACATTGGTTACTTACCGTATTTTCTTCGATTCAAGCATTAAATTTGAACGTCATCCGGTGCTAGGAGAAAAATTACTGCGAGATGAAAGCGCTGAAAATGAAATGAATGTGAAATAATATTAAAATTTATCACGTTTTTGCATCGTTTTATTTTGCTCAAACCGAAATCAACCTATATTTGCACCCGCTTTCAAGGTAAGCTTGCTTCCTTCATAAAGCAGGAGATTCAGTAGCTCAGCTGGTAGAGCATTACACTTTTAATGTAGGGGTCCTGGGT
>JBBALS010000366.1:0-2539 GCA_040402915.1 Flavobacteriales bacterium | reverse complement strand
AGAGAAATGGGTGGTTTAAACTGGTATAAAACTTTGTTTACACTTCTATCTTGGCTTTTTGCTTGGTACTGCTTAGCAAAATTTCTTCAGTTCAAATCTAAATAGAATTTTGAAACAATCTTTCAATCAATACCCTGTCTCACCTAACCTGAAGTAGTCAACACCAGTTCGCTGCTGCACCTTGCGTTCAATCTTTGCCAGCAGTTTCGTTTTAGTTGATAGGTTTTTTTGAACTGCAATGCAGGCTTAATCTAATACTGAATTGCAGATACCTTGCCATTTCTAAAGTACACATAGGTTCGTAATCCGTATACCCACTGCTCTGAATTTCCATTAGCTGTAATTGTTGTATTGATAGATTCTGGCTTCCCCCAACTTGATGCAAGCACTTGCGCTGTAGTCATACCAATTCGTGGTGACGGCTTAGACTGAAATTCTTGCTTTTCCTTAAGTCGTTTTGCCAAATACGACTTCATAAAGTCATTAGGCAATGTTGGAAAAATGTAGTCTACGGTTTCAGAAATAATTGTCTTTTCATCTAGCAAAAATTCAATTGGTTTATCAATTTTGGTATTGCCAATATTTGCCCAATTGAGTTGTAGGTAGCCAATATTTCCATCAGGAAATACTACTTTTAAGAATTTGAAATGACTAGTTCTTTCAACACCAGTTGCAACAAATGATGTTTCTTTGTCTACTGTAAAACTTACAGAGTCTTCTAAAGGGCTCACGAAAAAGACGACTCTGCCAATAGCTTTGAGATTTGGTTTTAACCAGAACGTTTGTCCAATCAGCTTTTGAACTTTGCCATCAAAGTCTGACTCCCTATCCAACTGCCTTTCAGCTGAGTTGGCGTCCATTGATTTTTGCTGAGCGTGTGAGTACTGCGAATACGTGAATACGCAGCACGCAAACAGCATACCTAAAATTAATTGAGAAGACATTAGCCTTCTTTGGTTACTCAAATTATTCATGATTAAGTATTTTGCGAAATGTTTCAAAAAATTTAGAGTTTGAAATCACTTTTAAGCGCATTTAATAGCGTGTTTCACCTAACTTAAAGTAAAAAACCTCAGTTTCAGTTTGAACCTTGAGTTCAATCTTTGCAAGTAATTTCGCTGGGATTCTTTTTCTCACCACCACAGCGTCATGCACATTAGCCAAGACTGTGTTGCCTGACTTCTTAACCTCAGTTCTAACCATGTCCATCATGATAGTTTCAGCGTGTTGGTAAAGCCAAACAATTTTCTGTGCTGAGCTGAACTGCTTGAGTTTCTTTCGCTGCTGCTCTGCTGTCATTTCTGCTTGCCACGCAGCATCCCTTGAAAATTTGGCTACGATAAATTTGTTTAGGATTTGCTGTTCTTTGTTTATTAGCAGCACCAAGTCACATTCAATAAAGCGTTTTAAAGCTTGTAAATCGTTGTCAAAAACTTCAAATAGTGAACTTCGCTTTTCCCATCCTTCATCAGTGTGCCAAGTTCCCATGCTCAATTTCGCACCAAATCCAATCGCATTCATCGCTTCTTTGATGGTGGGCTTGTAATCTTGTGTGGATGTGCCAGGGAAGACTTTTTGTATGACGTAGTTAAAGAATGCGTCTTTGTCTTCAAGATACAAGGTAGTCACAGGAAAGCTGTGGCGCACATCCAGTTTTCTTCGTTTCTTCTGTGCATGCCATTGATTTGCGAATGACATCTTCCATGAAATAGAGCAACTTTTAGCGTCGTACTCCCATGATGAACCAAGCATTGCCATTCGCAGCGCTTTTTTAACACTGACTACGCTGACACCTTCATAGTAAGTTCTGCCAAATGCTTTCTTGTCTATCTTTTGATGCAATAAACCATTGGTTATTTGAGCAATACGCAATACACGCTCTGCTTGATTTATTGAGTTCTCTTTTATTAGCCGACTCATTGATACTGAGCCTTGAACGATATCCTTGATGTAGTTCTTCAGTGAAGCCAAGTTTATTGGCGAAGTGAAATACAGCGTTTTCCTATCTGTTACTGACAGTGAGTTGTATTCACTTACATGTTCACTGAAAAAGTCTTGCCTCTCCTGAGTCAATGTTGCCAAATACACATCCAATTCATGTGCTGACAGGGTCTGCAGATACTTCAATAAATTGTCATTTTTAACAATTAAATTAGCAGTGGGTTTAAGTACTGCTATTTCTTTGGTGATGTTGTTGGCGTTCTTATTGAGGTTTTGAACTAGGGCTAGTCCATTAGCACCAAGCCACTGATGTACTCTGTATCTCTTGTTGTTGATAGTGGGACTGCCATTAATCAACTTAGTTAAGGGAATATCGTAGGCGTTGAACTTGTGCGCGAAGCTACTGCGATTAATTAGGCTTTTACGCATTTCGCGTTCAAGCAACACAAGGTACTTGTCTAATTGCTGCTTGGCTCTATTGGGGGGTGTTGGAAATGCTGCATCCAGTGCTGCAAGCACGCTAGGCAGATACTCAATTGTCAGCATCATCTTCGCACCCCTTGCAAGCCAATGTTTATGCGGCTTGCAGGACTGCCGA
>JBBALS010000365.1:0-2548 GCA_040402915.1 Flavobacteriales bacterium | reverse complement strand
AAATATTTTTTAAACTTCGTTCAATTTTAACAAATTTCTTACACACAACTTTGTTATATACCTGATTATCAATAACAAAAATGTCCGACTCAAATTTCTTGAATCGGACATTTAAAGATGATAATCTAAAATATTAGGTGATTTTGGAATGAATTCTAAGTCAAAAATGCTTCGAGATACTTGATATCATTGTGTTACCTGCAATTTATCTAGAGCAGATAAATCATGATAAATTTCGCATCTCCTACATCAAACAATCCATGAAATTTAGTTCAGAAAGTACACTTTATGGATTTAATTAAGTGTGTCAATCAACTATTCAACTTGCTTTTCTTTCTAGAATATGAAAAGTAGAAACCTAAACCCAAAAGCATCCAAATCAATGAACTGATTTGAGTCTCGCCAGGTAAAGAGATGATCATCGATGCACAAACAAGAATCCCGAGAAGCGGAACAATTGGAACCAATGGAGTTCTGAAAGGTCGAACTAATGTTGGATTTGATTTCCTCAAGATCATTATACCAGCACACACCAAAATAAATGCGAATAAGGTTCCAATACTTGTTAAATCGCCAGCTACACTGCCTGGAATAAAAGCTGCAAAAGCACCTACGAATGCAAATAATACCCAATTCGATTTAAAGGGAGTTCTATACTTTGGATGTAAATCTGAAAACAATTTCGGAAGCAATCCATCATTGGCCATCGAATAAAACACACGGCTTTGTCCCATCAACATAACTAGAATTACGGAAGAAAAACCAGCCAAAATTGCAACAGTGATGGATTTTGATAACCAACCATATCCAGTCATATAGGTATCGATTGCAGAAGTTACAGATGCTTCTTTACCTGCTGTTCCCAACCAACTCCAATTAGCCACACCTGTAAGTACGTGTGAAAACAGAATGTATAATACTGTACATACAGCAAGCGAGCCCAAGATTCCAATAGGCATATCACGTTTTGGATTCTTCGCTTCTTGAGCTGCAGTAGATACAGCATCAAATCCAATAAACGCAAAAAACACAATAGCTGCTCCACCTAATACTCCTCCCCAACCATGTTGGAATGGACCTTCATGTCCAACAACGCCTGCAGGAATTAAATAAGGCGTGTGATTAGCAGGTTCGATAAACTGCCAACCAATTACGATAAATGCTAGCACAATAGCCACTTTAACAAATACAATGACCGCATTCACTTTTGCTGACTCACTCGTTCCGCGAATCAATAATAAAGTAATGAGAAGCAAAATGAATAATGCTGGCAAATTCATATAACCACCTTCAAAGGGAGAGTGACACCATTCTGGGGGAATTATTCCACCAAGCAATTTGTTTAAATATTCACTCCAAGCAATGGCTACCGTTGCTGCTCCTAATGCATATTCTAAAATAAGAGACCAACCAATTACCCATGCTACCAATTCTCCCATGGTTGCATATGCATAGGTATACGCACTTCCTGCAATAGGAATCATCGAAGCAAATTCAGCATAACATAAACCTGCTAATGCGCAACCTATGGCTGCAACTACAAACGACAAGGTAACTGCAGGTCCTGCTGCTTCTGCAGAAGCGGCCGCCGTTCTAACAAATAAACCAGCTCCAATGATTGCACCTATCCCTAAAGCAACTAAATTCCATGCTCCAAGTGTTCTTTTTAGGCCTGTATCCGAATCGGTGGATTGAGTCATTAACTGACCTAAATCTTTCTTTCGATGTAAACTCATATTGGGTATCTTTTATTAATAAAATGTTTAACTGAAAATTAATTTTCAAGTGTGGCAAATTAGAAATAATTGCTTGTATTTAATTTATTCTATTAATTAATATTATTTACATCCGAATTTTCGGCAAATTGATTGGTTTGAATACGAATAGATTCCTCGTGAATGAGCTCATACAATCGTTTGATAAACTCAGTATTTAATTGGGATTTATTCGCATTTTGCATCTGACGCATTAGAATTTCTTCCCAACGACGAATTTGCAAAATTGTAACGTGGTTCGCTTTTTTGTAAACACCAATTTCTTCAACAAGTCGTTTACGAGCTATTAAAGATTGGATGATGGCATCATCGATTGAATCAACTCGCGATCGCAACTCTAATAATTTGCGATGAAATCCTTCACTCAATGAATCGGAATTACGTTGAACCAATTGTCCGACAATCTTCCCCAATTCATCTGGAGTAATTTGTTGACGCGCATCCGTTAGTGCCACTTGGGGATTGATATGCGTTTCAATCATCAATCCATCACAATCTAAATCGAGGGCTTTTTGAGCGACCGAAGAAATCAGTTCAGGAGTTCCGCTAATGTGACTTGCATCACAAATGACGGGCACATTAGGTAATTGAGTTTTAAAATCAATCATCAATTCCCAACGAGGAGCATTTCGGTATGGAGAACTTTCGAAGGATTGAAAGCCGCGATGAATTGCAAATACATTTGAAATTCCTGCTCGTTGAAAACGCTCACAGGCACCAACCCATAGTCCGACATCGGGGTTAATAGGATTTTTAACATAAACTGAGATGTC
>JBBALS010000364.1:0-2551 GCA_040402915.1 Flavobacteriales bacterium | reverse complement strand
CATACTGTGCGGTAATTCGGCATTTGCACCACCGATGTACGTAACATACAAAACATTGCTTCCATCAGGTGTGTATTTTAAAATACCAATGTCTAATTGACCTCCACCAAAAACTTCCTCGTAGGCACCAACTGTTGTGCTGAATTGAGCTCCGAAAACAATTCCACCGGAGTAGCCATTTCCTGCATTGTCGTAGGTTGCCGTGTATCCCCAATTATCGTCTTGCGAACCTGAATATGTTGCGAAAATTAATTGTGGATCGATGATAAGTTTCTGCGCGTGATTGTATTGCGCAACATCAAACCCAATGCTCCCATTGGCATTTTCACGAAAGGAAACATCTACAAAAGTTTTAACGCCATTTTCTTCTTGCCAAGCAATGGGCGCTTGTTCAATAATATCGCCTAAACTGGTTGTGATATAAAGAGTTTTGTTTCGAATTTGAATGTCGTTTTCACCCTCAAACTGCATGCGAATGTCTTGGTGATTTCCGCCCGGATGAACATGGAAATCATACTTAATTCCGTTTTTACCTGTATATAAAACCCAATCAGTATGGTTGTAAATATTGGGATAGCTTACTTTATTCCAAGCTTGTAAACCACCTGCCCAATTCGATTGATTGTTTCCATGAAAATAATTGTAACGGGCAGCATTCGGATTTTCTTGAATGGCTTGAACATGATCTTGCGCCCCGAGCAAATTCATGTTTACTGCATGGTGTTTTATTTTATCGATGCTTGATGCTTGTTGGGGATGATGCGATTGTTCATGTTTGTTATGAACGGCCTCTCCATCATACAAAACGTAAGTCAAGCCGGTGTTTCTGAGAAATAAAGCTCCATTGGGAATGCCTACCCGGAAATTTACTTGCTGATTCCATTGGCCGGCATTGGGAACAAACCCAGATTTTGGGATTGCTGAAATTCCATCAGCATGAACAGAGAAGCATGTACTGACAAGAAGTACAAAGAGGAAAAGGTAACGTTGAATAGAAGATTGCATTCAACGAAAATACGTAAATAATCAGTTTAATCTCGGATGAGTTCAACCGCTCCTTGAAGCGATTCTCCTTGTCCTTCAAATAAAAAGAAATAGGTTCCCGAAGGACAATTCTGCCCCGATTCAGTTGTTCCGTTCCAACACCCATTTTCGCTTTCAATGCTTTCGAATATGAGATTGCCCCAGCGATTGAAGATGCGGAGTGTGCTGCATTTTAAAAAGTTGGTGTCGTCGGGTTTGGGAAGATTTTGCAAGGCAGGAGAAAAGCAATCGTTTTTACCATCGCCATTAGGTGAAAAAGCATTGACATCATTGATGGTGAAATACGATTGTAAGTCTTTCAGATGTTGAATAAACTCAAGCGTATCGGTGCAGTTCGGGTTAGAAACAATCAATATAATGTGAATAGAGTCGCCATATTGATAGATTACATCGGGATTAAATCCTCCTGCCGAAGAACCCGTTCCGAAATTCCATGAATAACTGTCGGCAAGTTCACTGCTATTTTCAATTTTCACTTTTACCTCGGTACAACTTGCTAAGACTTCGGTTGTGAAATTTGCCAATGGAGAACCTGCGGGAATAATGAGTTCTAAACTGTCTTTCCCCGGACAACCAAGCGCGCTGTCTTTGGGAATTCGGAGCAAGTAAAAGCGCGTGGTTTGATCGACTTGCGCCACAGGCATTGCAAATGTTAGCGAGTCTAAAGGAAGTTCTGGTGACCAAGCATAAGTGTACAATGAACTATCACCTGGAACACCAATCGCAATGGTTTGTCCACGGCAAATTGTTAAATCGGGACCAATATTCAAGGTGTCGAAAATCACGTCGATGAATTGTTCGATGGTATCAGCGCATGATCCGAGAGAGAGGTAAAGTGTGTAGTTTGTGCTTTGTTCGGGACTTGCAAATGGCTGCTGGGCGCTTGCATCGTTTAATCCAGCTTCTGGCGTCCAAGTAATTTCGTAATACGGATCTACTGGAAATGGAGGTCCAATTTGAGATTGTGTTAAATAACAAACTTCCAAGGAATCGAAAATGTCGCGAGTGGAATTTACCACCCTAATCTGTTTGGTAAACGTATCCACCACATTACAGCTATTCGGATTGCTTGCAATGAGTTGAATGATATACACTCCAGGCGAAGTGAAATTCCACGTGGGATTCTCTGAAGCCGAGAATTCTGTTCCGTTAATGAGCCAACTGTAGGAGGTTGCAAAGCTGCTGCTATTGCTGAAATCGACGTTGAATGGAGCGCAACCAATGGGTTTCGATGTGAAACTTGCAACCGTAGCAGGCAATTGAAAATCGAATTTGTAAACGGCATTGTTGCATCCACTCGAACTTCCGTTAACATTCGACCAAACTCCGGGTGTTGTAGGAAAGTCATCGTCACCGCCACATCCAGCACAAACAGCTTGGTAAATTATTCCTTTTCGATCGAAACGACTCGTTCCTCCATCCACATGTTCAGAACTTTGAGCTCCTCCAAAAAATGTGGCATACACCAAGCTTTGGTTGCTTTCGTCCAACACCATCAAATAAAAAT
>JBBALS010000363.1:0-2575 GCA_040402915.1 Flavobacteriales bacterium | reverse complement strand
TCCCATAAGCCTCTTTCTGACTCGCTCTTCCTGCTCCTTATGGGGGAGGAGGGACAAAAGACCATTGTTCTCTCTCAAAATATATGATATAATTTACGCTAATTGACCTCACCCACTCCTTGTGCCTTAAGGAAATGGACCCCTTTGACTATTCCTCCCTCCGCCGATGGTCTTCCCTTTCGGCACCTCATTGTGGCAAGGGAGTCCTGAGAGGCCTACGGTGCTTCGAATAGGCAAAGAGACCTAAGAAAGCATCTAGTGGAGAAGAGAAGAGAAGGGCGTGTAGCTCAGCGGATTAGAGCACGCGGCTACGAACCGCGGAGTCGGGGGTTCAAGTCCCTCCTCGCCCGTCAATTTTAGGCGCAAGAGCGCTCGATGTAGAATTTTCTTACGTAGGAGGGAAAAAAATCAAATTTTTATAGTTTTCCCACCAAGAGCTAGTTTTTTTAACTTCTCGATTATAAACAATTTCGATGATCCCGCGAGGGAAGAACTATTCAGGGTTTATAAGGGCGTCTCTCATCCGAGAACCTAAGCAAATAAGGTCCTCTGCAAGTACCTGGCGCCGAGCTATCTTCCCACAGGGCTCCCCCAGCAGTATTGTCACCGCAACAGAGTTTCACCGCCAAGTTCGGGATGGATTGGCGTGTTTCCTCTGCACCTAGGGCACCAGGATTCAAGTTTATTTTATCGATATAATCTGTCCTTGTCAATCCCATAAGCCTCTTTACCCTGCTTCTGGATGACAAGAAAGAAATGAGGCACAAGAAAGGGTCTTCTTCTTGTAACTCATATACACCCTCTGGACGTGAAGTGAAACTGAACTCAAGATCCAATCTTTGAAATTGGTAATCCATAGGCCCGTACTCCCAATACAAAGCGTTCGTCTCTTTCTATTAATTCAATATAGACTAATCTAGATACGACTGATGGGCCGAAGGGCGTGGCAGATTCTGGCAGATCTGCCAGATTTGCCAGAAGATTTGCATCGTTTTCGGTTCTCTTTTTTACCCTAACCCCTTAAATAAATAAATCAATTTAGGGGTTAAACTCTTTGGCACTTATGGTTAACTCTATGATTTTCATAGGCTCGAAGAGTACGGGGGCCTTCGGCTGCTGTGCTCCCTTCACTAGAAAGGCTGCGTGACCGAAATACCAGATCTGCCAGATGAGCCAGAGGGACGAAGGGGGAAGCTACGAGTACAAAACGATGTAGCAAAATCAACTTTGTATTTTTGAAGCCCAAATCAAGTTTTTTCTTTAGGGGAAGTTAACAGAGAGTTAGAATAATGGAATACAAAAGTGAAAAGCAAAAAGTTGTATTTTACAAAACTAATAAAATGAGGCCAAAATACTGCACTATTGCACTCCAATTAGATTTGTAGCCTACGTTAGGCTAGTTTAGGCCTAAAAAGATTTATATATTGATCTAATTGCTCTCAAAATCTTGAACTTCAGGTCCATAAACTTTAGAGAATAAGTTGAATAGCTGAGTATTTGACATTTCAAAGAAGTGAAAATCAAAGAATAGAGATTCCCCTCTTTTGCTTTGCTTTGCTTTGCTTTGCTTTGCTTTGCTTTACTTTGCTTTGCTTTGCTTTTCAAGGCTCGAAGAGTACACGTTGCTCTACGGTTTCCATCTCGAAGGTCACAGTTATTTCTTCTTTCTCAAAAACTTTTGAAGGGTCTGTTTCGTTGATATTCATTAGCTTAAAATGAGGACGAGGTGAATTGCTGAAACGGTTGAAAACCATTAGGGTTTAAGATTCCGGAATCGAGCTAGAGTCAAAATTGCAATTACTTTAATGTATTTCACTGGGTTACGAATTGCAAATTGACTTTTGTTAACTACAGGCATGGTAGAATCTTTTTTTCACGGCGTGGAAATTCCTTTAACCAAAAGGGGTTCTGCCAAGCATGTAATTGGGGGTATTAAGGATGTAAATATGACTCGTGTTTTCATAGAAAAAGACTTGCTAGTATTGCAAGAAAATCAACCTTTATTTGATAATCCTATTTTCGTTGCAAAAAATATGGTAGGCCATAAGAATGTTCAAAGTACAGAAATCTATATTCGAAGTTTGCTTTCTTCTTCAGAATTAGAAGAAATAACTAAACATATTTTAGATTCTCGCAGAAAAATAGAAAATTAGTAAAATAATAGAGCAATTACACACTCTTTCAAGCTAAAAACCAAACGGTTTCTCTCCGTGGATGAGCTGTTCATTTAGAATCGAAAGTCTTTTTTCTTTTTTATTGTGTTTACCTGTGTATAGGTTTTCTAAGGTGTGTATACAGACACTAAAAATTCAAAATTCTTTTGAGGGGGGAAGAGTCATATGGATATCCCAATAAAGAGGCGGGGGGATTGACAACGGGTCTAGCGATGGATATACTCTGAGTGTGCCTCAGCTCTCTTTTGTCATCGAAGATAGATCACTATCGAAGGGAAAATAGAGAGATGATGTTTTCTGAGCTCTGTGTAAAAAGAACGAAGCTACAAGCCTCCTGACAACTGTGGATCTCATGGAGAGTTTGATCCTGGCTCAGGATGAACGCTGGCGGCATGCTTAAC
>JBBALS010000362.1:0-2596 GCA_040402915.1 Flavobacteriales bacterium | reverse complement strand
TTGACGGCTTTCTGTCATCTTATTGACATCAACAATTTCATTCATTTTTAGAGGAATTCCCGCAGCAGGAATGAATTTCATATTAGAGCCTAAGAAATCGGGTAAGGAAATGGGCAATGATTCTTCGCTCATAGTTCCATCCGCAAAGCGACTAACACAACTAATTGTTTTTACAAATGGAACAAGTGTGTCATCGACCAATTCGCCCGTTAATGAATCCAAGGTAAAGCGACTCATTCCACCGAAAAAATAGGAGTGCATTACATTTCCAGTTGAATCATAAACAGGCATCACCGCACTATGGTATTGACTGAGGTGCTGATCGAAATCGGGAACAACCGAAGTGGAGTTTGGTGTTATATTAATAGTGTTGAGAAAAGGCAAGTTTGCCTGATACTGAAAAACACCTGAAAAGGCGGTTAATCCTTCTGTTCCATCTGGAAAAATTTGCGGAACTAAATTGTAATCGCGGCGGTGGAAATTGACAGAATCGCGTAAAGCAGAATAATTGCTTATGGATAAATTCTGTCCATCGTCGTTGATGTTGAAAGAACGAACTTCATTGCTGTATTTCTGACTGAAGAATGCGTTGTTTCCATTATTGACGGCATAAATCCCATTAAATTCGTGTCCAAAAACAAGGTAGAAACGATCATCAATTTTTTCTAAGTTGGATCCACAGGAAGCTAAAACAGAATCACTCATTTGACGAAAGCATGTTTCGATTGAATTGCCATTTACAACGGCATCGTGTAAGCAAGAAAGATCGATGGATGTCAGTGTTGAAAATGTTTTGAAATCGTTCACACTATCGCTCCAACCATATCCTCCAATCATATACAAGCGATTGCCATCTTGATAATAAGGCATACCAGAACTTGTAAGCGGTTCGAATAATTCAACAGGCAAACTAGCCAAAGAGGTAGTCCAAATTTGTTTCGAATTAGGATCAATGACCCAGGCATTTTCATTCTTTCCACTATTAGGAAATGCGAATGGCGACTGGAAACCGTGCAATCCATTCATACGACCACCAATTAAAATCCATCTTCCGTTATAACTTGCTATTGCACCTGAATGAATACCTGGCATTTCAGGCATATCAAAAGGTTCAATTTCTAATTGAAACGAATCGGTTTGGGCCGAAATAAAAAGCGGAAATAAGACTGATAGGATGTAAAATCGAAGACACATTATTCTTGAACAAGTTTTATCACATGTTGTTTAGCAGAGCCTTTCAAATGAAGGAAATAAATTCCGGCAGCTTGGTTTGAAAGATCGATTTCTACTTGCTGATTACTGATTGCTTTTTCAATGGAGATACTTTTCAGTTTTTGACCATTGATAGAATAAACTTCCAAGGTGTTGATTGAATTTTCATTATTCGTGAATCTCACAGTAAAAGAGCCGTGAAAAGGGTTTGGTAAAATTTTAATCCCTAGCTTATTTGCATCTTCAATGCTTAAACATTCTTCCACATTTACAGTTACAGAAGCTGAGTTTGTGCATGCATTTGCGTCGGTGAATGTGTATGTAATTTGGTGTTGACCAATGCCTGCAATTGCTGGAACAAATGTGGATTCGAACCAACCTGGACCACTAACTTCTCCACCAAACGGGATTAATGTAGGTGTTACTGGAGCGCTTGCAATACAATAGTTATTGTCAATTCCTCCAATAGAAACTTCTGTTGTGTTAAATTGATTGAGCGTAATAACATCCGATACACTTACAGGTGCTCCGGTTCGTGTTACTGCAACTTTGTAGTTCCCTGCTTCAGAAGCGGCATACGTGCTTGAATTGGCGCCTGAAATGGCAACATCATTCAAAAACCACTGATAAGAAAGTAAAGGATTGAAACCTGTACTTAATGTGCGAGAATCTCCCGGACAAATGGTTAAATCGCCATCGGCAGAAATCAAAGCCATTGGACTTCCAGTTGTAGAAGTTAAGCGTGAAATTTTCCCTGTTTGCTCTGCTAAATAAATTTCTCCATAAACATCCTGACCAAAGGCGGTGTATTTATTTACCACGTAAACGCCATGGTCGGTGGTGGTTGCCAAATTGTTTCCATTCGGAATTAATGACCAGATGCGACCACTGCAGTAATCTGTCACGAAATAACGACCATACAGAGAAGCGTAAAGATTACCACGATTTACATAACCACCCGTAATCGAGCAGCCATTTGCAGTGCCATGTGCATATTCAAATACAGGGTCTGTTCTATTTGGCGCCGTGCATGTAGAATAGGCATGCAAACCTTCACGACATTTCCAACCATAATTTTGTCCGCCTGTATCGGGTCCTTGAATAAAATTAACTTCTTCATACAAATCTTGACCAACATCAGCAATCCATAAGTTGCCGTTTAGCTTATCAAAACTGTATTTCCATGGATTACGAACTCCAATCGCCCAGATTTCATCAAGGATATTATCCCCAGCTGCAAGAAAAGGATTTGAAGGAGGAATGGAATATCCCGTTGCTCCACTTACATCAATACGTAACATTTTTCCAAGGTAAGTAGCGCCGTTTTGACCGTTCCCATTTGGGTCGCCACCACTTCCTCCATCACCCATTCCGATGTACAAAT
>JBBALS010000361.1:0-2600 GCA_040402915.1 Flavobacteriales bacterium | reverse complement strand
TTCCTCCTCGTCAAGTTGACCTTCCTTTCTTGATGCCAGTTGAAGATGTTTTCTCTATTACTGGTCGTGGTACAGTTGCTACTGGTCGTATCGAAAAAGGTGTTATCAATTCTGGTGAAGAGGTTGAAATTCTTGGAATGCAGGTTGAGAAATTAAAATCTGTTGTTACAGGAGTTGAGATGTTCCGCAAGATTCTTGATCGCGGAGAAGCTGGAGATAACGTAGGTTTATTACTTCGTGGTATCGATAAAGAATCAATCCGTCGTGGAATGGTTATCGCTAAGCCAGGATCAATTACTCCGCATACTGTTTTCAAAGCAGAGGTGTATATCTTGAAAAAAGAAGAAGGTGGTCGTCATACTCCTTTCCACAATAAATACCGTCCACAGTTTTATCTTCGTACAACTGACGTAACAGGAGAGATTTCTCTTCCAGAAGGTCGCGAAATGGTTGTACCTGGAGATAACGTAACTATTGAAGTTTCTCTAATTGTTCCAGTAGCAATGGATAAAGGTTTACGTTTCGCAATGCGTGAAGGTGGACGCACAGTAGGTGCAGGTCAGGTTACTGAAATTTTGAAATAGTAAATTTTCATTACAGATAAAATTCTTAAAGGTGCTTTGGTCATCATTGACCAGGCACCTTTTCGACCTGTAATGCGAAAGGGGTTTTAAAATTAACTTCCACTTATAAACGACTTTATTATTTGTCATTTCGGCAAATTTCAAAGTTGAGTTAATTTTAAAATGTAATATATTTTTTAATACGGGTGTAGCTCAATTGGTAGAGTAGTGGTCTCCAAAACCATTGGCTGGGGGTTCGAGTCCCTCCTCCCGTGCAAAACTCTGAATGAATGTCGAAACTTACAACATATATCGAAGAGTCATACAATGAGTTAGTTCACAAAGTGACCTGGCCAACATGGAGCGAATTGCAGAGTTCTGCAATTTTAGTCATGATTTCATCTCTAATAATAGCATTATTGATTTTTGTAATGGATTTTACATTCAGTCATGGTATGGAATTGTTTTACGATCTATTCAATTAAAAAGAGAGGAAGATGACGGAAGAAATTGTTAATGCCAAAAAATGGTACGTTCTACGTGCTGTTAGCGGTAAGGAAAAGAAAGTGAAAGAATATATTGATTCTGAAATTGTTCATCATAACATAGCAGATTATATTTCTCAAGTTTTAATTCCAACCGAAAAGGTTTATCAAATTCGTAATGGGAAAAAAATAAGCAAGGAACGAAGTTATTTTCCTGGTTACATTATGATTGAGGCATTTATGATTGGTGAGATTCCACACATCTTGAAAAATATTCCAGGTGTTATTGGATTTTTAGGTGATAAAGGAACACCAATTCCTCTTCGCCTTGCTGAAGTTAACAGAATTCTTGGAAAAGTGGATGAGCTTTCCGAAAGTGATGCAGAGATTAACATTCCTTTTATTATTGGTGAATCTGTAAAAGTAGTTGATGGGCCTTTTAATAGTTTCACTGGAACTATTGAAGAGATAAATGAAGAGAAAAAGAAATTGACTGTTATGGTGAAAATTTTTGGACGTAAAACTCCATTAGAATTAAACTATATGCAGGTAGAAAAAGAATAAAAACAGTGGGCAAATCTGTTGTCTAATGAGGTTGTCTTCTCCGACTATAATGCTTCCCCTCCTCAGAAGAATACAGACCCCTCTATTCAATAATAAATAAAAATGGCTAAAGAAGTAGGTGCACTCATTAAGTTACAGGTGAAAGGCGGCGCAGCTAATCCTTCACCACCAATTGGTCCGGCACTCGGAGCGAAAGGTGTGAATATTATGGATTTCTGCAAGCAGTTCAACGCCCGTACACAGGAGCAGGCAGGAAAAGTTTTGCCAGTGATTATCACTGTTTATGTCGATAAGTCTTTTGACTTCGTCATCAAAACCCCGCCTGTGGCCATTCAACTCAAGGAAGCAACTAAGTTACAAAGTGGTTCACCTGAACCTAACCGTAAGAAAGTTGCATCTGTGACTTGGGATACTGTACGTTCTATTGCAGAAGCGAAAATGCCCGATTTAAACTGTTTTACAGTTGAATCAGCAATGAGCATGGTTGCAGGAACAGCGCGCAGTATGGGTATTAACGTTGACGGTCAGCGTCCTTTTTAACAATAATTTAAATTGAGTGAAATGACACAACTGACAAAAAAACGCAAAGCAGTTATATCTAAAATTGAGCAGGATAAATCCTATGCACTTTTAGAAGCTGCACGCTTGGTAAAAGAGATCTCCACAACGAAATTCGATTCATCTGTTGATGTTGCAGTTCGTCTGGGAGTTGATCCACGTAAAGCGAATCAAATGGTTCGTGGAATTGTATCACTTCCTCATGGTACTGGTAAAACAGTTCGCGTTTTGGTTCTTTGTACTCCTGATAAGGAAGACGAAGCCCGCGCATCAGGTGCCGATCATGTTGGATTGGATGATTACATTGAGAAGATTAAAGGTGGTTGGACAGATGTTGATGTTATCATCACCATGCCAGCAATTATGGCTAAAGTAGGAGCTCTAGGACGTGTTCTAGGACCTCGTGGTTTGATGCCTAACCCCAAAACAG
>JBBALS010000360.1:0-2611 GCA_040402915.1 Flavobacteriales bacterium | reverse complement strand
TACCACGGAACATTCCAATTAACAAGAATCCGAAAACTGGTAGAAGTGGATAATTACCCAACATCGAATCGGCTAATCCACTTAAGTAAAGTCCCATCCGCCAAATGACAGCAGTGGCAAATACAAATAATGCAAAACGTGTTTCCGGTTTCATGTTTTATCCGTTCATTCCAATGAGGAATTCTTCATTGCTGATGGTTCCATTCATCTGTTGACGAATAAACTCCATGGCTTCAACGGTATTCATATCGCTTAAGTGATTTCTCAAAACCCACATACGTTGTAAGGTTTCTTTATCAACCAATAAATCATCGCGACGTGTTGAAGAAGCAGTAAGATCAATGGCTGGGAATACACGCTTGTTTGCCAATTTACGGTCGAGCTGAAGTTCCATGTTTCCAGTTCCTTTGAACTCCTCAAAAATAACCTCATCCATTTTAGAACCTGTATCAATCAATGCTGTTGCAAGAATTGTTAATGAACCACCTTTTTCAATTTTACGGGCAGCTCCAAAAAATCTCTTCGGTTTATGCAGGGCGTTGGCATCGACACCACCCGAAAGCACTTTTCCAGATGCCGGTTGAACTGTATTGTATGCACGCGCTAAACGTGTAATTGAATCGAGAAGAATAACTACATCTTGTCCGCATTCAACCATGCGTTTTGCTTTTTCGAGAACGATGTTCGCAATTTTCACGTGACGCTCTGCTGGTTCATCAAACGTAGAAGAGATAACTTCCGCTTTTACGCTACGGGCCATATCGGTAACTTCTTCTGGACGTTCGTCAATCAATAAAATTATCAAGTAAACTTCTGGATGATTGGCTGCAATGGCATTCGCAACTTCCTTCAAAAGCACAGTCTTACCTGTCTTTGGTTGCGCAACAATAAGTCCACGTTGGCCTTTTCCAATGGGTGTAAACAAATCCATCACTCGGGTCGACAGTGTTCCTTGTTTGTGTCCAGTAAGTTTCAATTTTTCATCAGGAAACATTGGAGTAAGAAAATCGAAAGGCACTCGATCGCGCACATACGATGGATCGCGTCCATTAATTTTATCGATTCGGGTAAGTGGAAAATACTTTTCGCCTTCGCGAGGTGCTCTAACGCCACCTTCCACATTATCACCCGTTTTTAACCCAAACAATTTTACTTGAGCAATCGAAACGTACACATCATCAGGCGAAGCCAGGTAATTGTAGTCGGATGAACGAAGAAAACCAAATCCATCTGGCATCATTTCCAAAACACCTTCGGTAGTCACAACCAAATCGATATTACTCAGAAGATCGACAGGAGCTGGTTCAGGAGCCGATTGTTGAATTGGTTGATTTCGTTGTTGATTTTGTTGCGGATTCTGTTGCGGACGTTGTTGCGGACGTTGTTGCTGACGCGGGTTATTCGGATTATTTTGCCAGTTATTGCGTTGATTGGGTTGATTGGGATTGGGTGAAGGATTGGACGTATTTATCTGCTGCGGAGCATTCGGAATGGCATCAGATGGGGCTGATTGAGCTTGGTTTGCAGGAGGTTGATAATTTGCAAGATTATCAGTACGTTTATCGAAAGGGGTTCTGTTACTGCGATCTCTACGATCGTTTCGAGCTAATTTTCCATCCGGATGTGGATTGGGAACGTTTCTAACAGGTTCAATTACAGGAGGCGTTTCCGGTTTTTCAGGAACTTCTACTGCTGGTTTCTCTTGAATTGGAAGTTTGCTAGCACGAGGAATATTCTTTGAAACTGCTTTTTCAGGTCGAGGTTTAACAACAATTGGAGTTATGGTTGGAACAGGGATTTCGGCAATGACTTCCTTTACTGCATTGGGCTTTCTCCCTCGCAATGGTTTGGGTGCATCAACTACCTTATCAGAGTTTGTTGCTTTTGAAGAAATCGAAATGGCATCCTTCTCGTCTTTCATGGCTTGAGAAGCCATCTTCCGAACCTCTGCGGGATTAAGCGTAATTTTTACGCCTTCCATATTGTTTTTTACAACTTTTTCGCTGTTGTCTTCCGTTGGGACAGATGCTGCCTTTTCTTTCTTTTTCAATCGAATTAATTCTTTGGGGTTTAATGCCTGTTCATCAAGAATTCGGTAAATGAGATCTTGCTTTTTCAGGACTTCAGCTTTTGAAATGTTTAGCTTGTTGGCGATTTCTCGCAATTCACCTACAAGTTTGGCATTCAGTTCAAGAATGTCGTACATGCGGAATATCCGTTATTAATGACTCGTAATTTGATGTTTTTAGGGGATTGTGCTTAGCCCAAAACTTATTAAAGATGTTTTGAACGTGAAATAATTGATAGATATTTTGATAATATTCTTATGCAATAATACAAATTTTGCTTATACAAATATTAAAATAGATTTTTATCTGAAAGGAAAACTCCGTTCATTTCCTATTTTTGCAAATTTAAGAGAAATATGATTCAACGAATTCAGAGTATTTACCTTTTGTTAGCTGCGTTATGTTCGGGTTTACTTTTGGCTGCACCGCTCTATAACATTGAAACAGCCACTGCAACCTACCAACTTTTTTTAGGTGGTATGGTTCAAACAAACCCAAAAGATACAATCCTTACAAGTCAACCTGCAATTCTGGCTGTTGGC